>JAEXPG010000112.1 GCA_023447015.1 Verrucomicrobiota bacterium | reverse complement strand
TCATCCCTGATGTACCTTTTTCACCAAAACATGCGGAATTTCGGAGGCGCCGCCGCCGACCGGAACCTTGCGTACAACGCCGCGTTCAGCGCGATCGCGACCGGACCGGCGGGTGTGCCGTCAATGGCGGGTTTCACCGAAATCACCAACAACGTGGCGGCCAAAACTTCGCTGCTCGGGCTCAGCGGGGGGTTGCTTGGGGCGGGCGCAAGCTTGGTTCTTGCCGCATGCGGCCGGACGGTGCTGGCGCAAGGCCCGGAGTTTGTCGGGATCGGTGTGGGTGCGACGTTCCACCTTGAGGCGGTCGGACGGGTTTTCCTCCGTGCGTCCGGGCAGGGCGTGGAACTGCTGCATGACGCCCCGGTCGGGGCGGTCTCCTCGGCTTGGCTGGCTGCAGTGCCATCGGAGGCGACGCCGGACTACCGGGGTGTGGTGTATGTCGTGGTCAACTCGGTTGCGACGGGACGGTTGGCGATCGGTTTCATCCACAACATGTACACGATGGAGGCTCAGCGCATGCTGGTGATGGGGAAGGTCCCGGAGATCCTGCGCTGCATGCGGGAGCACTCGCATATACCCCTCGGCGTGCCCGGTGTCTTCCTCGGCGGTGATTTCAATGTGGCACCGGCCCATCGCGGTACAGCCCGGACAGGCCATGCCTGGTGCTTGGCGGCGTGCACCGCTGCGGGAGCATTGGAACCGACGACTGCGGGTGGGCACGCCTACGACTATTGGTATTCGGATCATGATCTGGCGGGCGGGCATCCGGTGGCCTGGGCGAATCATGCAACCAGGGGCCCGGACATGTCGGATCACTCGGCGAGCATGTTGCAGATCATGTAGGACTCCCGGACTGGGGGCGCGGCCGTTGCCCGGGAACGAGAACGGCGGGCTCTTGCGGAGCCCGCCGTGGCGGAGAATGGGAGCCGAGGGACGGCGGCGCGGGGCCGCGGGTCGCTCATTTCCAGCTGAGGAGGAACTTGGTGTAGTAGGTCGTATCGAGCTTCTTCTTCCCGGGCTTGGGCTCGCTCACATAGTCGTTGGCGACGCCGAGGCGGACCTTCCACTGCGAGGAGGCCAGCGGGAGCTCGAGGAAGGAGTCGTGCTGGATGCGGTAGTTGGCGAAGTCCTCGAGGGACGGCATGAAGGTCAGCTTGTTGCCGAGGCGCCAGGTCTTGGCGGTGTAGCTATGGATCAGGCCGAAATCGAGGGCGGGAGTGCTGATGTTCTCGCCCACGTTGTAGGCCTCGTAGCGGTAGGCCAAACCGGCGCGGAACGTGAGTTCGTGGTTCGGCTCGCGGATGACGGCGTAACCCAGACCGGCGGCGGTGTTGGAGTAGAAATCGAGCTCCTTGATCTTGTCGGTGCCGATCTCCTCGCGGGCGTACCAGGACAGGCGCGGGGTGAAGTAGGCGGAGTAGTCGACCCCAGCCTTGGCGTTGTCGGCGGAGGTCTCACCCTCGAGTTCGGCGCGCGTGTAGGCGGCGTAGAAGGCGAGTTTGTCCTCGGGGCCCACCAAGGTGGCGGCGAACCCGACGGAGGTGGCGAGGCTGTCGGTGTTGCCCTGGGTGCCGATCACGTCGACCGAGGCCTCGAAGGCCCAGGCGCGTTTCGCGGCGGCCGCGGCCTTGGCCTCGGGGCTGTCCGATGGGTCGATCCAGACCGACTCGACCTTGTCGACGCTGCCGGTGCCCCAGGCGCCGGGGCCGGCCACGCGGACTTCGCCGCCGGCCGCCGTGGAGACCGCGCCCTGGATGGTGTTGCCGCCCTGATAGCGGAGGAAGACCGGGGCGTCGGTGCTGAGGCTGGCGACGCTGGTCTGCTGGATCTTCAGGACACCGGCGAACGCTGTCTCGATCTCGACAACCCCTCCGGAGACGCGGAGGACCTTGCCTTGGATCGTGGACCCGTCCTTGGTGCCGACGGTGTCGGCGGCGAGGAACGGAGCGGCCACCAGACCGGCGATGAGTGTGGCGCCGGCGAGTAGGTTGCGGGACTGTTTCATGTCTGTGGTGTTGGGTGGTAGTTGCGGGGCGCCAAACAAATGCCATCTCCGCGGACCGGCAAGGGGTTAGTCTTGATCGGCCGGTCTTCCCGGACTCCCCGCGGAGCCGATACTTCCACGGTGAATCCGGAGGCGGCGGACAGCCTTCGGGAAAGCTGCGGCTTGCGCTCAGGTCCGGCGACAAGCGGCCGATAGAGGTCCAGACAACGTGTCCCCCGCTTCCCCCAGTCCAACTCCTCCTCGTGTGAAAGTCGGCAAACCAGACATCATCCGCGTCGGCCAGCAGTTGCCCGCGTCGCCGCGCATCTTTTCGCGATTGGCCGCGGTGTTGAAGGATCTGAACACCGGCGTCGATCAGGTCGTCGGTCTGGTGAAGATGGACCCGGGCTTGAGCGCCCAGGTGATCCGCCTGAGCAACAGCGTGCTCTTCGGTTTCGCCGAGCCGAGCACCTCGCTGGAGGAGTCGATCAACCGCATCGGTTTCCGCGAGGTGTATCGCCTCGTCGGCCTGGCGGCGACCAACCAGCTTTTCCCGAAGGAACTCGCGCTCTATGCGGTGCGGGGTGACCTGGTGTGGGAGAACTCGTTGGCGTCGGCGCTCGCGATGGAGCGGCTGGCGCGCAAGCAGGGTTCGGAGGACGAGCAGGCCGCGTACACGATCGGGCTGCTGCGTTCCGCGGGCAAAGTGCTTTTCACCCGTCTGGCCGCCCAGCCCGGCACGCGGGTCTCGCCGTATCCGGGACCCGAGGTGGAGCCGCATCTCGGCGACTGGGAGCGGGGCCTCTTCGGCATGGACAATCCCGAGGCCGCGGCGGAGCTGATGGACCATTGGAAGTTCGATCCGACCATCCGGCTGGCGATCCGGCACCACTACGATCCGATGGTCGCGCCCGACGCGCCGCCGGAGGCGGCCATGCTCAACTGTGCCGGTTGGGTCGTCCACCAGCTCGGCAAGAGCCTGCCCGGTGAGGCCGCCTATTGGCGGCGTGAGCCGGCGAAGCTGGAGAAGGCCATGATCCTCGCCGAGGTCGTCGACGCCGTCGTCGAGGAGGTTCGCGAAGAGCTCGACGTGCTGAAGTCCGCGGTGGCGCTCGCCTGAGGCGGGTTGCCCGGGTGTTTTCCGGGATCGCGGGCTGTCGTTCCGGTGAGCTCGGTTCCAGGGTCCGGGCTCGTTCCCGGCGCATTGCCGCGGGTCGTATGGTTGAAGCCATCGGGAAGGGGGCATCCCTGGCGTTTCCGCGGGGTGACCGATGATCGCGTTTCAGATGGTGCGCCAACGGGCGATAATACCAGTCCGCCCCCCAATGGCTGTCCTCACGCCCATCAAGCCCTTCGATCTGCGCTCCTTGGTGGTGCATGCCGCCAAGCTGCCGCCTGCGCCGCAGGTCTACGGGCGGTTGGTCGCCGCGATCAACGACGGTGATTGCAGCCTCGACCGGATGGCCGAGCTGGTGCGGCTGGACGCCACGCTCACCGCGCAGCTGTTGCGGGTGGCCAACAGCGCGCTCTTCGGTTTCCGCTCGCAGGCCGGTGGGATCGAAGAGGCGGTCCTGCGGGTCGGCTTCAAGGAGCTGCACCGCATCGTCGGGCTCTGTGCGGCCTCGACCGTGTTCCAGTCCGACATGGCCGTGTACGCCACCCAGGCCGAGGCGCTCTGGGCCAACGGAGTGACCACCGCCGTGGCGATGGAGAAGCTCTGCTTGGCCACCGGTGGCGACGCCGCGCTCGGCTACACCGCCGGGTTGATCCGCTCGATCGGCAAGATGGTGCTCGCCCGTTACTCGGCCGGCAACGTCGCTCCGTATCCGAACGACGGGTCGCCGCTGCCCGACTGGGAGACGAGGATCTTCGGTCACAACCACGCCCAGGTCGGTTCCGCGCTCTGCGAACTCTGGCGGTTCCCGCGGCCGATCGTGATCGGAATCCGCGACCACCTGCGGCCCGCGGCCAACCCGCACGGGGGCATCACCGCACATCTGCTCAATCTCGCCGGCCACATCGCGTCGAATCTCGACCGGGGGCTTCCCGGCGAGGCGATGCTCTGGGCCGATGATCCCGCGCGCCTCGAGAAGACCCGGCTCGACGAGGCCCGCATCGCGGATCTGCAGATGGAGACAATCGCTGAGGTCGACCGGATGAAGGCGATGCTGGAGTTCATCCGACAGGGGTAGGCGGGGCGCGGCGCTGACATCGCTTCACTGTGCGGTACTGTGGCGTTGCCAAGGTGAGGACGGGCCCCACGCTCCTCGTTTGATTTACCGATGAAACAGCCCCTCCTGCAGAAATTTCGTTCGGCCTTCGGTGGCGAGCCTGCCGTGATCGCGCGCGCCCCGGGCCGCATCGAGTTCATCGGCAACCACACCGACTACAACGGCGGCACCGTGCTCGGCGCGGCGATCGACCGCGGCATCTGGGTGGCCGCGCGCGCGGTGGAGGGAAACAAGGCCGCCTTTGTCAGCGGCCACACCTCGGCACTGGTCGAGGTCGAGCTGGGCGACGCCTTGGCCAAGCAGACCGGGGACCGCGCGTGGGTGAACTATCAGCTGGGCGTCTGGGCGAAGATGCCCGACTTCGGTCTGAAGCGCCCCGCGGCGTTCCAGTTTGCCGATGTCTCCGACCTGCCGCCCGGCGCGGGATTGAGCAGCAGCGCGGCCATCGAACTGGCCACCGGCCTCGCGCTGACAGCGCTCGCCGGAGAGGCGCCCGAGCGGGTGACGTTCGTGAAGCTTGGCCGGAAGGCGGAGAACGAGTTTGTCGGCGTCCCCTGCGGCATCCTCGATCAGGGCGTGTCCGGCTTCGGGCAGCGCGACCATCTTGTCTTCATCGATTGCCGCGGCCCCTCGTTCGCCACGGTGCCGCTGCCGGCCGACGCCCATTTCTGGGTGTTCAACACCCACACGAAGCATGCGCTGGTCGACGGGCTCTACGCTGCCCGCCACCGCGAGTGCATGGAGGCGGCGAAGGGGCTGGGCGTGCAGCTGCTCGTCGAGGCGACGCCCGCGTTGCTCGAGGCGAAGAAGCCCGCGCTGACCGAGACGAGCTACAAGCGCGCGAAGCATGTGATCGACGAGATCGGCCGGGTCGCCGCCGTGCAGTCGGCACTGGGCCGGGGGGATCTGGCGGCGGTCGGCGCCTTGCTCACCGCGTCGCACCGCAGTTCGCAGACGCTCTTCGAGAACAGCACCGCCGAGCTCGATTTCCTCGTCGATCAGCTCTCTGTGGCGAAGCACGTCCATGGCGCGCGCCTGACCGGTGGCGGTTTCGGTGGCGCGGTGATGGCGATGACGAGCGGTGCGTTTGCGTCGGCGGATGCCGAGCGGATCGCCGCCGCCTATGCCGCCCGGTTCGGGACGAAGCCCGACATCCTCCATCTCAAGACCGGCCCCGGCGCGGAGCTGGTGCCGGTGTGACCGCCCCGGGGGATCGCTGCGGAACCGGAGAGCGTCGCCTGAGCCGAGGCCCGACCTCGAGCTTCGCCGTGGTCACCAGGGCTGGTTGCCCAGCTCGCGGATGACCTGCGCGATGTTGGCGAAATAGTCGTCCACCCACGGGTGCAGCCAGAAGAGGTAGAGCAGGCCGGCCGCGGAAAGCATCGGTCCGAACGGGATGGGCATTCCCATGAGCCCGGGGGATTCCTCGCCCGAAGGGCCGTCGGCTTCGGCGGGGGTCGCGTCCGGTGCTGCGCCTTCGGATGCGGCTGCCGGGGCGGCGGTGGAAGGAGCAGACGCCTCTGTTTCCGGACTTTGGCGACGGAAAGGGATCCAGAGCAGCGTGGCGACCACGCCGAGGATGGAGCCGCCGAAGACGGAGAAGACCGCGCCCTGCCAGCCGACGAAGGCGCCGATGCAGCCGAGGAGCTTCACGTCGCCGAAGCCCATGGCCTCCTTCTTCAGGATCTTCTCGGCGAGGATGAGGATCCAGAGCACGATCGCCGAACCGACGAACATCCCGAGGAGGGCGTCGATGCCGGACTTCAGGCTGGCGATCATGAAGATGTCGTCGGTGCGGCCGTGCAGCGACGGGACGGCGAGCGAGAGGATGACGCCGAGGACCGCGCCGCCGATGGTGCAGCGATCCGGGATGATCATGTGGTCGATGTCGGTGAACGTGCCGGTGATCAGCAACGACGTGAAGAGCATCACGCCGAGCGCCTTGCCGGGCGGGAACAGCAGCGCGGCGGCGAGGAACAGCAGGGCGGTGAGCAGCTCGATCGCCGGGTAGCGCACGCTGAACGGACGGCCGCAGCAGCGGGCGTGGCCGCGCAGCATGATCCAGCTGAGGATGGGAATGTTGTCGAACCAGCGGATCGGCTGGCCGCAGGCGCAATGCGAGCCCGGGCGGACGACGGACTTTCCGGCGGGGATGCGGTAGATGCAGACGTTCAGGAAACTGCCGATGCAGGCACCGAAGACGAAGGCTGCCGCGGGGAAGAACCAGGGGAAATATTCGTGGATGAGGCGGAGCTCCTCGATGGTCGTCATAGGTGGAGATTGAGGGCGGTGGTGGCGGCGAGCTGCATCACCTCCGCGGGGGCGGTGGTCCCGCTCCAGATGGAGAGGGCGCGGGCGCCCTGATGGACGAGCATTGCGAGACCGTTGGTGTTGCGGATGCCGAGCCGGTCGGCGGCCTCCAGCAGCGGGGTGCGCGCCGGGTTGTAGATCATGTCGAACACGCACGCGGCCCGCGGCAGCTTGGCGAGGTCGACCGGCGGTGGGTCGTCGTCGCGCAGGCCCGAGGAGGTGGCGTTGATGACAATGGCGCCGGCCGGCAGGTCGGGCGGGAAGTCGGAGAGCGCGAAGTCGCGGACCGGGGTGCCGGCGGCCAGCGGGCGGATCTGATGGAGCAGGGTGTCGAGCGAGCCGCGGCTGCGGTTGCCGATCCAGAGCGAGCGACATTCCTGGCGGAGGCATTCGACGGCGGCACCGCGGGCCGCGCCGCCCGCGCCGAGCAGGATGACATCGGTCCCGGCGAGCGAGGTCTCGAGCTCCTGGGCGATGCCGGCGGCCAGGCCGTAACCGTCGGTGTTGAAGCCCTCGTAGCCGGCGGGGGCGTGGCGGAGGGTGTTCACCGCGCCGATGTCCCGGGCGGCGGGGTTCACGTCGCCGATCAAGTCGAGGGCGAGGACCTTGTGCGGCACCGTGAGGTTGAGGCCGGCGAAACCGAGCCGGTGGAAGAGCGGCAGGGCTTCGGCGAGGCGCTCGGGCGGCACGTCGAATTTCCAGTAGCGCCAGGAGGCGAAGCGGACGTCCTGGGCCGCCATGGCTCGGAGCGCGGCGTTGTGCATGTGCGGCGAGAGCGAGTGCTTCACCGGGTGGCCGAGGACGGCAAGGTGCGTGCCCGGTTCGGACCAGCGGGCGAGGTCGTCGAGGGTGAGCGTGTCTTCGGGGCGCATACCGGAGAGCGGTAGGATGTCGCGAAACGTGTCCGGAACGAGCGCGAAGTTGGCGCGGGGCCGTCAGGGCGCGGGCGGTGGCGGGGCGGTTCGTTCGCCGAAGAGCGCGGTGCCCACGCGGATCATCGTGCTGCCTTCGGCGATCGCGGCGGCGAGGTCGTTGGTCATGCCCATCGAGAGTTCGGGCAGGGCGACGCCGAAACGGGCGACCAGCCCGTCGCGGATGGTGCGGAGGTTGGCGAAGGTGCGGCGGGCGACGTCGGGGTCGGCTGAAAGCGGGGCGATGGTCATCAGGCCTTCGATACGGAGTGCGCTCCGGCTGAGCGCGTGCTCCAGGAGCGCGGGGGTGTCGGCGGGCTCGGCGCCGAACTTCGCGGGGTCGTCGCCCGCGTTGATCTGGAGCAGGACGGGCAGGACGCGGCCGGCGGCGGCGGCCTCGCGGTCGAGCAGATCGAGCAGCTTGGTGCTTTCGACGCTCTGGATGCGGTCGAAGGCGCGGGCGGCCAGCTTTGCCTTGTTGGACTGGAGGTGACCGATCAATTCCCAGCGCACCTGCACGCCCGCGGCGGCGCATTCGGCCTGTTTGGCCGCGGCCTCCTGGACACGGTTTTCGCCCACGGCCCCGAGTCCGGCGGCGGCGGCAAGCGCAACCGCCTCGGCCGGGTGGTTCTTGGTCACCGGGAGGAGGCGGACCGACGCCGGGTCCCGGCCCGCGGCGGCGCAGGCCTCCGCGATCTGTGCGCGGACGAGGGCGAGGCCGCGCGCGAAGATTTCAGCGAGGGCAGCCATTAGGACGATGACTCGGAGATTGCCTATTCATAAGTGGCTATTATTCACAGCATAACTCTTTGGCGCGCCATGCAAATTGAGAACTTCAAGATCTTCGCGGACCTGGTTGAAACCAAAAGCTTCTCCAAGGCTGCCAAGCTCAACGGGATCACGCAGTCCGCGGTGAGCCAACAGGCCCGCTCGATGGAGCGGCAGTTCAAGGCGCTGCTGATCGACCGCAGCCAGAAGCAGTTCCAGCTCACCCGGGAGGGCCAGCGGGTCTACGAGACCTCGAAGGACATCCTGAACCATTTCGAGAAGCTGCAGAGCGAGCTGCTCGAGATGAAGAAGATCATCAGCGGCACGATCCGGATCTCGACCATCTACTCGATCGGACTCCACGAGCTGCCGCCGTACATCAAGACCTTCCTGCAGACCTATCCGGCCGTGAACTGCCGTGTGGAGTACCGGCGTTCGAACCTCGTCTACGAGGACATCCTGCACAACTCGGTGGACTTCGGACTCGTGGCGTTTCCGCAGAAGATGCGCCAGGTGGAGATCATCCCCTTCCGCGAGGACCAGCTCGTGCTCATCACGCACCCGCAGCACCCGTTGGCGAAGTTCGAGCAGATCGACATCAAGCAGCTCATGGGGCATAAGTTCATCGGGTTCGACCCCGACATCCCCACGCGGAAGGCCGTCGACACCATCCTGCGCGACCATCGGCTCGAGATTGAGACGGTGATGGAGTTCGACAACATCGAGACGGTGAAGCGCGCCGTGGAAATCGATGCCGGTGTGGCCGTGGTCCCCATGGCGACGGTGCTGCAGGAGGTGGCGCAGGGCACGCTCAAGGCGGTGTCGTTCAAGGGGAAGAATTTCACCCGTCCGCTGGCGATCCTGCACCGCAAGGGCCGGGTGCTCACGCCGGCCATGCGCCGCTTCATCGACGCGCTCACGGCGCCGCTGCCGGTCGGCGCGAGCTGACGCGACGCCATCCGGCTCGGAGCCTGCGGTCCGGCCGGCCTCGACCGGCGCGTGCGGCACGTCCGGGTCACCGCAGGCTTGCGGCCCGCGTCGTATCCGGGCGATATGCGAGACGCGCGCCGCCGGGCGCGGTTTCCGGTGTCACGACCCTGCCCATGATTGACCAAAGCCATCTCCAGGCCGCGATCGCGGCCGTCGCCGTCTATGTCGCGCTCGTGGCGGTGGCGCAGCTGCTGCGGCGCTTCCGGGGGCTGCGCTTCCGCTGGATGTATCATCTCTTTGCGTGCGCCGCCGCGCTGCTGGCGGCGGTGCGCCTGTTGCCCGAGGCTATCGGCTGGAGGGCGGAACTCCTCACCCATTGCACGGCGGCGACGGTCGTGCTGGCGGCCTTCCCGCTGGTCACGCTGCTCAACCGCGTGTTCTGGGTGCGCTACGATGCGACGGGCAAGCGGATCGAGGCCCCCCGGGTGCTCATCGATCTCACCGGCGTGGTGGTGGCGGTGGCCGCCGTCGTGGCGACGATGCAGTTCATCTACGACGTGAAGGTGCCCGGTCTGCTCGCCGGTTCGGGCGTCGCGGCCCTGGTGCTCGGCTTGGGCATGCAGGACCAGCTGAAGAACATGTTCGCCGGCATCGCGCTCTATTTCGAGAAGCCGTTCAAGACCGGCGACTGGCTGCTGATCGACGGGATCCATGCGCGGGTCATCGAGATCTCCTGGCGCTCGACGCGGCTCGTCACGCCCGACGAGGTGCAGATCGAGATGGATAACAGCGCGCTCCTCAACCAGACGATCTACAACTTCGAGTTGCCCACCCCCGAGCATGCCGTGCGCGCCACGATCGGGCTGCACTACGACGTGCCCCCGGCGGAGGCGATGGAGGTGCTGCGGACCGCCACCGCCTCGGTGCCCGGAGTGATCCCCGAGCGTGCGCCGGTCGTCTTCCTCAAGGACTTCGCCGACTCGGCCATCGTGTACGAGATCAAGCTGTGGATCCGCGACCATTCGCAGATGAGCCGGGTGCTAAGCGACGTGCGTTCGCATTGCTGGTATGCGGTGAAGCGGGCGGGGATGGAGATCCCGTACCCGCAGATGGTGCTGCACCGTGCGGCCGCGACCGACACCGGCGCCGCCACGCGGCAGGCCGCCGCCGGCATGCTGCGCGCCCACAAGATCTTCGGTTGTCTCAGCCCTGAGCAATGCTCGGCGCTGGTGCAGGCCAGTCCGGTGGTGAAGTTTGCCAACCACGAGCACATCCTCACCCAGGGCGCCGCCGGCGACTCGATGTTCGTGCTCGTGAAGGGGACGGTCGATGTGCGGATCGCGCACAACGGCCCGGCGCAGAGCGTGGCCAAGCTTGGGACGGGCGACTGTGTCGGCGAGATGTCGTTGCTGACCGGCGACCCGCGCACGGCGACCGTCGTGGCCGAGGGCGAGGTCGAGGCGGTGGAGATCGGCAAGGCGGTCTTCGGGGCGTTCGTGCGGTCGAACCCCGCGGTGGTCGAGCAGCTCGGCGAACTTCTTGCCCAACGCCAGATGGCCAATTCGAAGCATGCCGCCGGGAGCGCGGTGGCGTCGGTCGAGCAGGTGCGCAATGGCATGCTGACCAAGCTGCGCTCGTTTTTCGCGCTGGGTTGATTCCGGATCCTGCTCCTGTCGGTTCCGACTGCGCTATCCGGACCGGATTTGTGCAACGTCGTCGGACGTCGGCGTGTGCTGCGGAGTCGATCGGGCTTGTTCGGCGCGGTGTTGCCCGTGTTTGCGCCCACCGTTTGTGCCCACCGTTTGTGCCCTCCGTTTGCGCCCTCCGTTTGCAGCCCGCTGCGACTGGCCTTCGCCTTGGTTTCTGGTGCGATCCAGAGGCGGTTCTCGGGCGGTCCGGACGGAGTGCATGGCAGTCGCCTGCGCCTGTACCGTGCGCGAAGGGCACGAAAAAGCCGCGCCGGGGACCGGCGCGGCTGAAAGAGTGGGGGCGTCCGGCCGCTTACTTCTTCACCGGGATCGCGCCGATCTTGGTGGTGGTGTAGACCACGCTGCCGGTCTCGGCGTTGTAGAGCGAGATGTTGAGCTTCGCGGGCAGGCCTTCGACGGCGGGCTTGTCTTCGGTGGCGGCGGCCGGGGCCACACCGGGCACCACCTCGATCAGCGCGAAGCCGGCGGCCGGTTGCGAGGGGCTGTAGGACAGCTTCACGCCGGCGGGGGTGGCGGCGACCGGGGCGGGCGAGGTCAGCGAGCCGACCGAGATCTCATCGACGCCCTCGGGGGCGACGGAATGGTACTGCGCGTCGCCGCCGACGATGAGCACGAGGCCCTTTTCGTTGAGCTTGTTGGCCTTCACGTGGTCGAGGAAGCCCTGGCGCTCGTTGCGGAACGCGGTGACGTGGGAGTCCGTCGCGGCGTCGGGGCCGACGATGGCGGTGGGCTGGATCACGACCTTGAAGTTGGTGGTGGAGCTGACGTGCGCGCGGAGGAGCCAATCGCGCTGGGACATGCCCCAGAGGGACTTCTCGTTGTTGTCGGCGGCCGAGTTGGCGCTGCGGTAGTCGCGGACCTCGAGCATCCAGAGGGCGAGGTCGCGGGTGGCCTGCACGGAACGGAAGGTGAGGCTGGCGGGATTGCGCGGGTCGGTGACCGGAATCTGCTCGCGGAAGATGTCGGAGCCGAGTTCGGCGCTGGGCTCCTTGCCGGCGGTGTAGTCGGCGCCGCCGAAGCGGAAGTCATGATCGTTCTTGAGCCAGAAGGAACCGGTCTGGCCGAGGAGCTTGACGATGTCGGGCTGGGCCAGGAGGGCGTGCCACTTGGCGCGCATCGCCTCGGCGGTGGTGGCGGCGCTGGCGGCCGGCACATCGTAGAAGATGCTGTTGCCGGCGAAGACGACGTAGTCGGGCTTGGCGGCGATGAGGTTGTTGATGGCGGTCGGGAGTTTCGGCGAGGCCAGATCGATGCCCTGGACGACGGCAATGCGCATCGGGCGCGAGGCGAGTGAGCCCGACATCGTCTCGAAATTGAAGACCTTGCTGGTCTGCAGGGACTCGTTGGAGGGATTCGGGCCGTACTTGTAGCGCCAGAAGTACTTCTTGCCGCCGCGGAGCGACTCGACCGAGAGGTTGCCGAACATGTACTTCACCACGTAGTCGTTCTCCGGGCTGATCTTGATCCACTCGGTGACGACGGGGCGGTTGAACTGCTCGTTGTCCGCCGCCTCGAAACGGGCCCAGCCTTCGATCTTGTCGGAGATGCCGGCCGCGCGGCGCATTTCCGGGGTGATGCGAGCCTGAAGCAGCGCGGAGGAGGTGCCGATTTCGCCGGCGATGTTGGCGGCGATTTCTTGGGCGGTGGAGGAGACGGCGAGGGCGCCGCAGCTGGCGGCAAGGGCAAGAAGGAGGGTGCGAACTTTCATGCGTGGAAATGGGGCCGACGGGTTGGGGTGTCGGTCGCGGGAGCCCGGGAGCATTCCAACCGTTCCGCGCTGCGTCGAGAGCGAATCTTGGTGAAATTCACTCGGTCGGTTGATCGGGTTGGCGGCCGGTCGGTTCTCCGGAACGCCGGGGAAAGGGCATTTTGGCTGGGAATCTTGACATCAAGACAATGGTGCGTTCGGTGCCGACCGCCGTCCCAAGTCCCATCGCCCATGCGTTGTCTCCTCCGCCTCGTTGCCGTACTCGTCTTCACCGCGTCCGTTGTTTGGTGGATCGCGGCGGGGGCGCGCGTGGGCTGGTGGCAGACCCGCGTGGGCGTCGAGCGGGTCGACGAGATCACCGCACTGGCGGTGGTCGACTGGCAGGACCGCTTCGTGCCGGGGATCGAGACCCCGGCGGTGGGCCTGCTGGTCGTCGCCGCCGCGTTCGGCGCCACCATCCTTTTCCGCAGAAAACTACCACCAGATCCGCACTCAAAATGACTACCATCCATCGTTTCCTTGTGATTGCCCTATCCTCACTTGCTGTCGGCGTGTCCGCCGCGCCGGGCACCTTCGACTTCAAGGACCCGAAGGGCGTGAACAACGTCCAGTTCCACCTCGATGCCCCGCTCGAGTCCATCTCCGGGCAGGGCACCGGCATCTCCGGCTCGGTCACCTTCGACCCGGCGGCGCCGGAGGCGACCACGGGGCGCATCGTCCTCGCCGCCGCGTCGCTCACCGGGGGCAACCCGACGATGCTCGAGCACCTCCACGGGCCGAACTGGCTCGAGGTCGCGAAATTCCCCGAGATCACGTTCGAGGCGAAGAAGCTCCAGCATGCCGTCGCCGCCGGTGCCGCGATCAAGGCTGAGGCGGTCGGCGTGCTGACGATCAAGGGTGTGAGCAAGGAGATCGTGGTCCCTGTCACCCTCACGCACCTGCCGGACAAGCTCGGCGCGCGCCTGAACAAGCCCGAGTTGAAGGGCGACCTTCTCGTGCTGCGTGCGCAGTTCGCAATCAACCGCTCGGATTTCGGCATCCAGGCCGGCCAGTACACGGACAAGGTCTCCGAGCAGATCGATCTCACGCTCTCGCTCGCCGGCGCGTCGGCGAAGTGAGGTGCGCCGCGGGTTCTCTCCTTTGGCAGCTGCAAAACGACTCCGTCTCCGCGTGAAGCAAGCGGGCGCCGCCTCTTGGCGGCGCCCGTGTTCTTTTCCCGCCAGGCCGCAGCACTTGGGTTCGTGGCCCGGACTCAGACCGGGCTCACGCCGCTTTCGCGGTGTTGGCGCGCTGCTGGAGCATGGTGCCGAGCAGGCCCTCGACCAGGCCGCCGGTGGATCCGGCGCCGTTGACGGCGACGTCGGGCACGATGCGCACGCCGCGTTCGCCGATGCTCTGCACGACCTGCATCAGCGTGTACGACTGCGGGCCAAGCGCCTCGACGCCTGCGCGGTAGGCCTCGGCCTTGGCGTTGCCGGTTGCCCGGATCGCCTCGGCCTCGCCGTGCGCGCGGAGCCGGATGGATTCGGCTTCGCCGCTCGCGGCCTTCACCGCGGCGCCGGCCTTGAGCTCGGCGATGCGCACGCCCTGCTCGGAGCCGACGAGCTCGCGTTGGATGTCCGCCTGTGCGGTCTCGCGCACGAGCTTCTGGCGCTGTTGCTGCGCGGCCTCCTGCATCTCGTAGGTCTTCTTTTCCTCCTCGGCGATCTTCCGGTCCGTCTGCGTCTTCATCAGCTCGGCCGGCGCGGTGATGTCGCCGATGAGCGTGTCGATCGCCTGCACGTCGTAGGCACCGATGGCGGCGCGGATGTGTGCGGCGGCCTCCGTCTGGCGCGTGCTGCGCGCCGAGAGGAAGTCGAGCACGGTGTAGCTCTGCGCCGAGTTGCGGAAGTAGTTGCCGACGATCGGTTGCAACGCGTGGTCGACGAGGTTCTGCATCGAGCCGACGCGCGAGATCACCTTCGGCGCGTCGAGCGCGCCCACGTGGATGATCTGCGCGACATCGAGGTTGAAGGCGAAGCCGTCGCGCGAACGCACGGTGATCGAGCTGAGCTTGGCGTCGTAGTTGTGCGCTTCCGTGCGCGAGGCCCAGTTGAGCACGATGTTGGTCGTGGGCACGAGTTCGACGCGCATCACGCGGGTGTTGATCGGGTGCTTGCCGGGATAGAGCGGCGAGACCCACACGCCCTTGTGGCCGATGTCAACGAGGTCGCCGTGCTTGAAGTCCGCGCCGCTCACGTCGCGGTGCTCGCGGCCGACGAACGAGATGACGACGCCCACCGAGCCGATCGGGATGTTGAGCATCGGCACCTGTTCGACCTGCGCGAACCACGGGTTGAGGTTCCACGAGCCGGAGAGCAGCACCTGTTCCTGCAGGCCGCGGCGACCGCCGCCGTCGATGAACGCCTGGCCGTGCTGGAAGTTGTCGTGTCCGGCGATGACCGGACCGGCGATCTCGCCGGTCTCGATCGGCGTGCCGTCGAGCGTGGTGACGATACCGACTTGGTCGGGCCGGACCTCGCGGATCCGCAGCTCGTCGGCGTCCATGGCGTGGTCGAGGCAGTTGCCGGAGGTGATCACGGTGAACAGCGCGGTGTTGATCCGGTAGGCACCGCCGGTGAGGAAGCCGAGCTGACGGCCCTTCTCGCCGCCGCCGAGGAGGAACCGGCGCGCGTCCTGGAAGTTGTCACACTCCACGACGCGGGCGAGGATCCGGCCCGGAGGAATCGGCGCGCCCGCCGCAGCGACAAGCAGCGCGATCTCGCCCGGCGCGACGACGACGACCGGCACGCGCGCCACCTCGAACTGCCAGAACCAGAAGCCGAAGTGCAGTCCCGGAGGCAGCGTGTCGGCCTGGTAGCCGGCCTCGCCGTTGAGGGCGATGAGCTGGCCGGCGGGCAGCGAGCTGCGGGCAAACTTCTTGATCACGACGCCCACGCGGTTCTCGCGGATGACCACAAGGCCGAGCAGCGGGACGGCGGCGACGAGGGCGAACACGCTCGCCGCCGCGGTGTCGAACGGCGAGGGCTCGTACAGGATTGCGCCGAGGATCAGGGCCGCGCCGAACGCGAGCGGCCCCCAGCGCGCCACCGAATGTTTCTTCATCGCGAAACCGATCAGCACCAGTCCGGCGCCGATGAGCACGAGGCGCAGCGCCAGCCAGGCGACTGCACCGATATTGGCCATTACCATCGAGGTCATGGGAACGATCTCCGTCTAGCCTCGGCGGGCGCTCGGGCGGTCCCGGTCGTCCTCCGAAGCGGTTGAACTTGGGGAGACCTTGGGAACCGCCACCTGGCGGCCCTAGTGGATCACCCTTCCATTTGCCGACGAGGTTAGCTGACGGGCTGGGCCATGGAAGTGGCCCCGGAACCGGTCGCCCGGCTCCGTTCGCCCCGTCTCCGGTTGTGAGGCCGGAGAAGTTGGGTCCCCCGTGCCGGCACCCTGGAAAGGGGCGCCGGCTTAGGCTGCGAACGCCGGCGACAATGCGTGCCCATGATCTGGGCACAAGCTTTCTCGGGCCGGCCTCCGCGGAGCCGCTGGCGTGCAGGCCTTTGCGCATTTGGAATCGCGGAGGATCCCGGTCCGGGACGCCGCGGGCCCGCGCGGCCGTGGAAATCTTGTTGAGCGGAAGCGGCCGGCGCCGGCAACGTCCGGGCATGGCCACGCCTGCGTCGTCCGACGATGATCGGGTCCGCGTTCTGCCCCCGGACTGCGACCCGCACCGCACTTCGCCCTTGCGGCTGTTCGTGGTGGCGCTGCGGCTGGGCCTCACCTCGTTCGGCGGCCCCGCGGCGCATCTCGGCTATTTCCGCCGCGAGTTCGTCGAGCGGCGCCGGTGGCTCGACGAGGCCGGTTTCGCCGACCTGCTTGCCCTCTGCCAGTTCCTGCCCGGACCGGGCAGCAGCCAGTTCAGCTTCGCGATCGGCTACCAGCGCGGCGGTCTCGGCGGCGCGTTGGCGGCGTGGCTTGGCTTCACGCTGCCCTCGGCCGTCCTGATGCTGCTCTTCGCCGCCGGTCTCGGCGGCGGGACGGACCTCGCGGCTGCGGGGTGGCTGCACGGGTTGAAGGTCGCGGCGGTGGCCGTGGTCGCCCAGGCGGTGTGGCAGATGGGGCGCACGCTTTGTCCGGATCGTCCGCGGGTGTTGCTGGCGGCGGGCGCCGCGGTCGCGCTGTTGTGGTGGAAGGTTGCGTGGGTCCAGTTGGCGGTGATCGCGGCGGGGGCGGCGGTGGGCTGGTGGTCGCTGCGTCGCCATGATTCGAACACGCTTCCGCGACCCGGTGCGGAGGTGCGGCTGCGGCGACGCACGGGGGTGGTTTGGCTCGGGGTGTTTGCGGCGCTGCTGGTCGCGCTGCCGCTGCTGGCCGCGGCGAGCGGGGCCGGCTGGAGCGCGGTGGCGGACCGGTTCTACCGCGTCGGCGCGCTGGTCTTCGGTGGCGGGCACGTGGTCCTGCCGCTGCTCGAGGCGGAAGTCGTCGGCCCCGGGTGGGTTGCGCACGATGCGTTTCTCGCCGGTTACGGGGCGGCGCAGGCGTTGCCCGGGCCGTTGTTCACGTTTGCCGCCTACCTTGGATCGGTGAGCGGGGTCGGTCCCGGAGGCGTGGCCGGAGGGCTGGTTGCGCTGGGCGCGATCTTTCTGCCGGGGTTGTTGCTGGTGCTGGGGGCGTGGCCGTTCTGGCAGCGCCTGCGGGGCGCGCCGGCGGCGCAGGGGGCGTTGCGCGGGGCCAATGCCGCGGTCGTCGGCGTGCTCGCCGCCGCGTTCATCCGGCCGGTGTTTCCGGCCGGGGTGACGGACCTGCGCTCGCTGCTGCTGGCGCTGGTGCTGTTCGCCGGATTGCAGTGGGCGAAGCTGCCGGCGTGGGTGGTGGTGGTCGCGGCGGCGGCGGGCGGCTGGCTGTGGCTGTAGGGCGACGCCGCTCCGCGGCAGCGGGCGCACCTCCGGTTTGCCAAATGCGGCCGGGTTGGCCCAGGCTCCGGGCGTGTCCGTCCTCGCCATTGTTCTCCCCGTCTTTCTCGTCATCGCGCTCGGTGTCGTGCTGACCCGCTCGCGTTTCATCGGCGCGGGGCTGATCGGGGAACTCAACCGGCTCACCTACTTCGTGGGACTGCCGGCGTACCTGTTCTCCAGCATCTCGAGCGCCGCGATGGGCGGCGGTCGGGCGATGACGGTGTTCGGGGTGATGGGTGGGGCGACGGTGCTGGCCTTGGGCGTCGCCTATTTGGTGGCGAAGGTGCGCGGCGTGCCGGCGGAGTCGTGCGGTTCGTTCCTGCATGCCGCGATCCGCGGCAATCTCGCCTACGTGGGCCTGCCGGTGATCTCGCTCGCGCTCGCGGCGCGCGGGGCCGGTGCCGCTTGGCCGATCGCGCCGCTGGCGATGGCCCCGCTCACGGTCATCGCCAATGCGCTCGGCGTGCTGCTCCTGCTCGTGGGCCACGGCAAACCGGGTCCGGGGGCGCTGCGGACGCTCGCGTGGCAGCTGGCGACCAACCCGTTGCTGCTTTCGAGTCTCGCCGGTGCGGCGGTCGCCGCCTCGGGGCTGACGTTGCCGATGTGGCTGGCGCAGTCGATCGCGGTGACGGGCCAGATGGCGTTGCCGTTGGCGCTGCTGTGCATCGGCGGCTCGCTGGTGACGATGCCGTTGCGCGGCAAACGCACGCAGGCCGTCCTTGCCTCGGTGCTGAAGGTCGGCGTGACGCCGCTGCTCGGCTGGCCGCTGGCGCGCTGGATCGGCCTGACGCCCGACGAGACGCTGATCGCGCTGCTCTTTCTCGCCACGCCGACGGCGGCGGCCAGTTTCACCCTCGCTGGGAAACTCGGTGGCGACGAGGCGCTGGCGGCCACCAGCGTCGTGGCCAGCACGCTGCTCTCGATCGTGTCCCTCACCGTGGTGCTGATGCTGGTGTAGCCCGCCGCGGCAAACCCCGCTCGCCCCTGGCTCAGCCGGCGCCCAATCTCGCGCGATGCCCACGCCCACTCTTGTCGTTGCCGCCGCATCGTCCGGTTGCGGGAAGACCACCGTGACGGCCGGCCTGATCGCGGCGCTGCGCCGGAGCGGGCTGGCGGTGCAGCCGTTCAAGTGCGGACCGGACTACATCGATCCGGGTTATCATTCGCGGGCGGCGGGGCGGCCGTGCCGCAACCTCGACTCCTGGATGCTCGCCGACGCGCAGGTCGCCGCCGCCTTCAACCGCGCGTGCCGCGGGGCGGACATCGCGGTCGTCGAGGGGGTGATGGGCTTGTTCGACGGCAGTTCGTTTACCGATGAGCGCGCCTCGGCCGCGCAGATCGCGAAGCTGCTCGGCGCGCCGGTGTTGCTGGTGCTGGACATCTCCGGCGCCGCCCGTAGCGCCGCGGCGATAGCGTTCGGGTTCTCGCGCCTCGATCCGGCGGTGCGCGTGGGCGGGTGCGTGCTCAACCTCGCCGGAGGCGAGGGCCATGCGCGCGGCTGTGCCGAGGCGATCGCCCAACTTGCCGGCCTGCCGGTGCTCGGCTGGCTGCCGCGCGATTCCGCGCTGGCGGTGCCGGAGCGCCATCTCGGCCTGGTGATGGACGGCGAGCGAGCGGAACCGGAGGCGTTGATCGCGGCGCTGGCCGGGGCGGTGGAGTCGCGCTTCGATCTCGAGGCGTTGGTCCGGCTGGCACGCACGGCGACCGGACCGGCCTGCGCCGAGCCGGTCGCGCCCCGCCCGAGTCGGGGCGGCGAACCCGCGCCTGCGCCGCTTCTGGCTGTGGCGCGCGACGACGCGTTCTGTTTCTACTACCCGGACAACATCGATCTGCTTGAGGCGGCCGGCGCCCGCATCGCGTTCTTCTCCCCGGCGAGGGGCGAGCGGCTCCCCGCCGGGAGCGCGGGCGTGTACCTGGGCGGCGGGTATCCGGAGCTCCACTCCGGCGCCATCGCCGCCAACAGCGGGTTTTTGGCGGATCTCCGCGCGCTGCATGCCCGCGGCGCGCCGCTCTTCGCGGAATGTGGCGGCTTCATGGTGCTGGCGGAGTCGCTGGTCGATACGGACGGGCGCCGCCACACCATGGCCGGGCTCGTGCCCGGCGCGGTGCGGATGACGCCGCAACTCGCCGCCCTCGGGTATCGCCGCGCGACCGCGGTGCGGGCGAACCTGCTCGCCGAGGCGGGAGCGATTCTTCGGGGCCACGAGTACCACTGCAGCGTGTGGGAACCGCCGGAGCCGGCTGTCGCCAACGCCTGGATGCTGTCCGGCTCGGCGGACGCGCCGTCGGTCCCCGCGGGCTATGCGGAGGGCAACCTGCTCGCCAGCTACCTGCACATCCACTTCGGCCAGGATCCGGCGTTGGCGGAGCGTTTCGTGGCGCGGCTCTGCGCAGCATAGCCGGCCGCGGGCGTTCGTTGGGGCAATCGCGCACCGGCCTGATCGAGGTACACGGATCGCCGGGCCATCCATGCGCACGGCGGGCCCATTCTGCCGTTCGGCAGGACGCCCTACTATCGGCTGTCAGCCCACTCCGCGCGGATCGATGGTTTCAGGAATGCTTTAGCCGGCCGCAGTTGTCGCCCCCGGCTTCAGTGCGGAGCGGAGCCGTCGTCCACGGCCGTTTCCAGCCGGCGGCCGAGCAGGAGCACGCGGCCGGCGAGCCGGAAGTAGAGCGGGGCGAACTCCTGCCCGACGGCGTAGGCCTGCGCCTCGATCTCGGTCGGGCCGGTGGCGAAAGCGCGTCGCAGATGCTCGGCGACACTGGCCGGCGCGTCGGCGCCGGCCGGAAAGGGGTAGGCGACCGGCTCGCACGCCGCCAGCAAGGCGTCGCGCGCCTCGCGCAGGCGGGAGCGGGTGCCGCTCACGAGCAGGCCGGCGGAGGCGTTGCCCGCGAGGGCGCTCGCGTTGTTGGCGAGCACGGAGAACAGCCGCACCTCGCGCAAGAGTTCGCCGAAGCGGGCGGCGGCGGGAGCGAGCGCCGCAAGGATCTCGCCCAGGCGGGCGAGTTGCGCGGCGGCGGTGTCGCGGTCGGCCCGGGTGCGGGCGAGGGCGACGGTGGCGGCGAGCCACTCGACGAGCTGGTCGGCCGCGGGCTGGAACTCGGCGGCGAGGCGCGCGGTGTGCGCGGCGCACTCCTCGGTGCGCTTGGCCGCCGCGGCGGGCGTGCTCTCGGCGAGGCCGAAGGTCTTCGGCGTGACCTTCACGTTGTGCGAAAGCAGACGGCTCGCGGCCCAGGCGTTGAAGTGGTCGAGCTCGGCCTGGTCCCAGTCCCGGCCGCGTTTCTCGAGCGTCTCCTTCAGGCGGAGCAGCTCGGTGGCGGCGCGCGCGCGGCGGGCGGCCAACGTCGCGGGGTCGGTATCCACTGGCGGGATGTGGCCGGCGTTGAAGTGCAGCGGACGATCGAGCGAGAGAACCGGGCCGACGAACGCGTCGAACTCGCGGCGGGCGTCGCGTTCCTGGTCGGCCTGGGCGAGCAGCTCGGCGGTGGGCACGAGCGCCTCGGGTTTCGCGCCGAGGCCCACTTGGCCGTTGTAGTAGGCGAGCGTGGCGGCGCGGCAGGTGGCGGCGAAGTCGGAGAAGAGCTCGGCGGCGGGGGCGTCGAATGCGAAGACGCCGGCGCACGCGGCGGCCTCGGCGGCGGCGGTGCGTTCGCGGTCGCCCGGGTGCGTATGGTGCCACTGCGTGACCTGGGCGGCGGCCTCGCGGTCGGACTCGGCGAGCTCGCTTGCGGTGAGTCCGGAACGGCGGATACGCACGAACTGCGGCAGGTCGTCGGCGAGGCGGCCGTCCTGCCAGAGCGTGCGCAGGTCGGTGATCGCGTGGACGAAGGCGAGGTTGAGCAGGCGGAGCTCGCGCGAGGTGGCGACGTGCGAGGCGGAGCCGGCGAGCCGGATCTCGTAGTGGTCGGCGTCGAACTCCATCTGGCGCAGCTGGAAGCAGCTGATCGCGTGGCCGGCGAGCATGAGGCCGTGCAGGATCTTGCGGGCGCCCCAGACGGCGCTGCGGGCGATCCAGACGATCAGCATGAGGCGCAGATCGCCTTCGCGGGACAGGGCCTCGAGCTTGGCGTCCCACTCGTCGCGTTCGAAGACCACGCGGGAGAACCAGGCGTTCACGGAGCGGATCACGAAGGTGGCCGTCATGCCCGCGCCCTGGGCGAAGTGGCCGAACTCGTGGGCGAGCACGCCGGCGAGCTGGCGGGCGTCGAGGCCCGCGGCGAGCGGCAGGCCGATCGTGAGCGCGAGTTCGCGGCGCGGGAGGCTGCGCCAGCCGTGGCGGAAGCTCGCGGAGGCGTTGACCAGGCAGTCGACCTGCACGACCGCCGGCCGCGGGGCGCCCACGGCGGCGCAGAGCCGCGTGATGAAGGCGGCGAGCACCGGCTCGCGGGCGAGGTCGAGCACGACCGGCGCGGGCGGTTTCGGGGCGCGGGCGAGGAGCGGCTTGAACAGGAAGAAGACCACGGTGCCGCCGGCGAAGACCGGCGCGGCGAAGGCGACCAGGCCGTAGAGGCCCTTGCCGGCGATCCCGTAGGCGGTGGTGATCCACCACCACACGCCCCAGAGCGCGCCGGCGATGATCGCGAGGTAGAAGGCCGGCAGCAGCACCATCGCGAAGGCAGTGACGGCGAGGCCGGCGCGGTAGAGCGGCGAGAGCTTTGCGGGCGGTACCGGACCGGTGAACCACGCGGTGACTGCGCGCGGATCGTGTGCGGCGGACGACGCGGCGGGTGCGGTGCTCACGGCTGGGCGGTCGCCAGGGCGCCGGCGACAAGATGATGCGGAAAACCGCGGTCGAAGTTGCAGAGTTTGGCGCGGGCGAAACACGCCGCGCGCAACGCCGGTTCGCGCAGGCCGAGGGCCGCGAGGAAGCGCCGCTTGTCGTCGGCATCCATCGGGAAGTCCACCAGTTCCTCGGGGCTGAGCCGGGTCGTGCCGGCGAAGTGCGCGGCGGGACG
>JAEXPG010000051.1 GCA_023447015.1 Verrucomicrobiota bacterium | reverse complement strand
GAAATCCAACTTCCCGTCCTGCGCCAGCGCCCAGACGGTGCCGGTGAAGAAGAAGACCGCGAGGATCGTGAGCAGCAGCGAGAGACGGTTGAGCTCGTGCTCCTGCGCCTTGCCGGCCGACTTCCGGGCCTCGCCCTTCTTGCCGTCCCCCTTCTTCGCGCCGGAGGCCGGCATCACCTGCAGTCCCCAGAGCAGCGCCGGCAGGCCGACGAGCAGCGTGAGGTTGGTCGTGTTGTTCACGAGCGCGTTGGTGAACACCTCCTGCGCCGGCCCCCCGCGCTCCGCCACGACGAAGACGAAGAGCAGATTCCCGAGGCCCGAGCAGAACGGCATCACCAGCGTGCCCAGCGCGGTGCCCTGGAAACCGTACTCCGTCATCGCGTTGAGCCGCCAGATCGTCAGCGCCGACGCCAACGCGAACAGCCCGAGGAAGCCCAGCGGCGCCCACTCGCCCCACTGCTCGATGAACTGGATGAGATCGCTCAAGGCGGCGCCCTCAGCGCTGCACGTCCTCGGGCTTCTTCTTGGCGAACTTGCTCTCCGTGCCGGCAAGCAGCCGCTGGATGTTCGTGCGGTGGCGCAGGATGATGAACGCGCCGAGGATCCCGAAGAAAACGGTGAGGAAGGTCGTGTTGCCGAGCGCCCAGGCCGAGACCGGCAGGCTCGCCGCGAGCAGGATCGAGCCGAGCGAGACGTAGCGCGTGGTGTAGAAGACTACGACCCACACCGCCACGCCGATGAGCGCCACCTGCCAGTTGAGCGCCAACAGGCCGCCGATGCTCGTGGCCACGCCCTTGCCGCCGCGGAACCCGATGAAGCAGGAGAACGAGTGGCCGATGATCGCCCCGACCATGCCGGCCACGGCCATGTACTCGATTTGTTCGGCTCCACAGGAGCACGCCGCGCCCGCAAACTTGGCGAACAGAACCGGCCAGATCGTCGCGACCACCCCCTTCAGGAAATCGAGGAAGAAAACGAGGTTGCCCGCCTTCTTGCCGACCGAGCGCTTGACGTTGGTCGCGCCCGGATTGCCCGAGCCGACCTTGAAGATGTCCACGCCGTGGGCCCGCGCGACCCACACGCCGAACGGCAACGAGCCAAGCACGTAACCGACGACGAGAGCGATGACGAGAGGGAGGATCATTGTGGGATGGACGAGAAGCTGCGAAGTCGGAGAGCCACCAAAAGGTAGGGCGGTTTCTCCGAAGCCGCCGAGGACGTTTCGGAGAAACGTCCCTACCTCGCAGCTGAACGGCACTCGCCGTCCAGCTGCACAGAAACGGAACTCAGAGCTGCACGAACTTCGCGAGCTTGATCGCGGGGTTGCCCTTGATCTCGGCGCGGGCCTTCTCGCTCGGCTCGTTGTCGACGACCACGACCATGTAGGCCGTGCCACCGGGGGTGAGGCGCGAGAGCGACATGTCGGCGATGTTCACGCCGTCCTTGCCGAGCAGCGTGCCGACGAGGCCGACCATGCCGGGCTGGTCCACGTTCTCGCGCACGAGCAGCTTGCCCTCGGCGGGCACCTCGACCTCGCGGCCGTTGATGCCGACGATGCGCGGAGTCTGCGTCTTGCCCATGAGCGTGCCGCGGGCGGAGTGCACCGTGCCGTCGGCGGCCGTGGCCTCGACGACGATGAGGTCGGTGTACTCGCACTCGCCGTTGGACTTCACGACCTCAACGTTCACGCCGAGGCGCTGGAGCAGCATCGGGGCGTTGACGAAGTTGACCTCCTCACCGCTGATGCGGCGGAGGAAGCCGCGCTCGATCGCGCGGGTCACGGCGTTGGAGTCGATCTCGCAGACCTTGCCGAAATAGGTGAAGCGCAGCGACGCGATCTGCTGCGGCGCGACCTGCTGGACGAGCGAGCCGAGTTTGCTGCCGAGGTCGAGGTACGGCCCGAGGATCTTCAGCGCGGCGGCGTCGATCGAGGGCATGTTCACCGCGTTGCGGATGATGCCGTTGGCGAGCACGTCGGTGATCTGCTCGGCGATCTCGATGCCGACCGACTCCTGCGCCTCGGCCGTGGACGCGCCGAGGTGCGGGGTGAGGACGAGATTCGGGATGCCGCGGAAAGGATGGTCGGCCGGGAGCGGTTCCTCCTCGAACACGTCGAGGCCGGCGGCGGCGACCTTGCCGCTCTTGAGCGCCTCGACCAGCGCGGTCTCCTTGATGATGCCGCCGCGGGCGCAATTGAAGATGCGCACGCCCTTCTTGCACTTCTCGAACGCCGCCTCGTCGATCATGTCCTTGGTGGCGTCGGTGAGCGGCATGTGGACCGTGATGTAGTCGGCCTGCTTGAGCAGCTCGTCGAGCGTGACGCCCTCGACCTGCATGGCCTTGGCGCGGCTCGGGGCGAGGTACGGATCATAGGCCAGCACGCGCATGCCGAAGGCCTGGGCGCGCTTGGCGACCTCGCCGCCGATGCGGCCGAGGCCGACGACGCCGAGGGTTTTGCGGAAAAGCTCGATGCCGCTGAAGCTCTTGCGGTCCCACTTGCCGGCCTTCATCGAGGCGGCGGCCTGGGGGACGGGACGCGCGCCGCAGAGCATGTGGGTGAACGTGAGCTCGGCGGTGGCGATGGTGTTGCCCGAGGGCGTGTTCATCACGACGACGCCGCGCGCGGTGGCGGCCTCGACGTCGACGTTGTCCACACCCACGCCGGCGCGGCCCACGACCTTCAGCAACGGCGCGGCGGCGAGCACCTCGGCGGTGATCTGCGTCTCGGAGCGGACCGCGATCGCATGAACATCCTTCACCAGAGAGAGGACCTTCTCGGGGGTGGAATTGTAGGCTTCGATGACTTCGAAGCCCGGCTGTTTGCGGAGCAGTTCCACGCCTTTGGGCGAGATCTTGTCGGCGACGAGGATTTTCATGGGATTAGGAAGGCGAAGCGAACCGGCCCGCGCCGCCGCCGGCAAGGAAAAGGTTCGGGCCGAGCCGGCGCAGAAACCGTTCGCCTCCCGCCCGGCCCGGCGCCACGGTTTACGGCGAACACCCTCCGCGCCTCTGGGCGACCTCATCCGCCTTCGCCCGCGCCGGCTCCCGCCCTTCCCCATGACCATCACGCTAATCGGTTGCGCCGTCATCCTGCTCTTCGCCTACCTCGGCTACCGGCGCGGCCTGCTGCGCATCCTCGCCTTCTTCGCCGCGCTGCTCATCGCCGGCCTGCTCGCGATGCCGCTTGCCCCCTTCGCCCGACCGCTTTGCGACGGAGCACGCTTCATCCCGCAGACGCTCATCCCCGTAGCCGCGCCGCTCGCCGCGGGGTTGACAGTTTTCATCGTCTTCAGTGTGGTCACGGGCTGGCTGCTGCGCCGGAGGGAACGATCCCGCGAAGCGCAGAACCTGCCCCCGACCGAAGCCTGGCAACGCCTCGCCGGCGCGCTTTTCGGTGCGCTCTGGGGCGTGGCGCTCTACATTCTGGTGCTCGCCGGCCTCCACCTGCTCGGCAACGTCGAACGGGCGCTCGTCGCCGGCGCCAACCCGCCGCCGGCCTCGCCTCCCCGGGAAGGGAAGCCTGCGGCCCAGGTCGAGAAACCCGCGGGCGAGCCGCGGCGCACACAGCCACAGGTCGAACCCGCCACCGCGCCGGACGAGAAACAGCCCTCCCGCTACGGCGCGATCCTGGACCAGATCGACGCCTCCCCCTTCGCCCCGGCTGTCCGCACCGTGAATCCGGCCGAGGACAAGATCGCGAGGATCTTCGCCGACCTCGCCACCGTCACCGGCGACGATGTGCTGCTCGCCCGTTTCCAACAGCACCCGGCCATCCACCGGCTGACCGCCCGCCCCGAACTGCTCGAGGTCGCTCAGGACAACCAGATCCGCCTCCTCGTCGAGGAACACCGTTACTACGAACTGCTCGACCATCCCAAGCTCGCCGCCCTGCTCAAGGACCGGGAGTTCGTCGCCGAATGCCGCAAGGTCGATCTGGCCGCCGTCCTCGACGAGGTGCTCGGGCGCGAGAACCCGACACCGCCGGCAGGCCGCCGGCTGTCGCATTAACGCCGTCTCCCACCGCAGGCCGGTCGACAAATCGACTGGCCGCTCCGTCGCCCAGGTTGATCC
>JAEXPG010000473.1 GCA_023447015.1 Verrucomicrobiota bacterium | reverse complement strand
CGTAGCGGGCGAGGTTGGTCAGGCCGCAGCGATCGGGGTCGGCGTTGGGGCCGGAGACGGCGTCGTCGGTGAGATCGGTGCCGGTGAAGTTCGCGGATCGCCATGTGGTGTAGTTGGTCACGGGTGCTGCGTTCGGGGTGACGGTCACTGCGGCGTAGTCGGGCAGTCGTGGGAGGCTGAGGGCCCCGAGGGTGAAGAGCCCGTCGGGGCCGACCGTTGCGGTGCCAGAGGCGAGCGTCTGTCCGGAGGCGTTAACGGCCTGCCAATCGCAGACGGAGCCCGGCGCGGGGTGGAAGGACTGGAGACGGCGCGGGGTGATGTCGGCGGTGGCGGTGGAGGCGGAGGTGGCGTCGGACAGGGCGATGCGGAACGTGAGGCGCGTCGCGGTATCGGTGACGGCGGTGGTGTCCCAGGTCAGGTGCTGGTTGATCTGGCCCTCGAGCGCGGCGTTGGCGGGTGAAGTGCCGAGGTTGCCGTCGAGCGAGCAGTTCGTCGCGGTCGGGACGAACTGGTTGAAACGGAACTCGAGCGTGGAGTCGCCGCCGTTGAAACCGCCGAGCTGCTGCGGGCTCTGGCCGTGTTCGCCCTGGCCCCAGATGAAGTTGAAACCGCGGTGGGTGGCGATGAGCGCCTGCGTCATGTCCCAGGCCTGGGGCCAGCCGATGGCGTTGTCGTTCTGGCCGTTGGCGAAGGTGATCCACGGAGTCTCGGTGGTGGGATGGGCGCGCAGCCACTGGTCGTTGTCCCAATAGTCCCAGGCCGAGATGTTGTCGGCGGCGGTGACGAGCGGATACCCGAAGCGCTGGAGGATCGAGTTGTCGTAGCGGCAGGCGAGCGCCGGGTCGCCAAAGACGCCGGCGAAGCTGCCCGCGAAGACGGGGCTGAGCGCCGGGCGGTGGACGCCGACCATCGAGATGATGCCGGAGAAGAGGTGGCCGCTGCGCATGCCCCACATCGAGGCACCGGAACCGCCCATCGACATGCCGTGGAGCAGGATCTTGTTCCGGTCGATCGGGAAGCGGGAGTCGACGAAGTCGTAGAGGAACGAGAGGACACGGGCCTGGGTGAAGGGCTGCACCGTGCCGGCGGCGAAGGGCTTGAGCGTACCGAGATTCTCGTTGTAGGCGGTCCACCAGTCGTAGGGGTACTGGTTGGTGGAGACGTGGAGGGCTCCTTTCACCGCATCGTACCACCAGAGGTAGCCGCCGTTGAGCGAGCCGCCCCAGCAGTGCAGGGCAAGACTTACCGGTGCGGGCGAGACACGGACGGCCGCCGGGGGCTCGCAGACGAGGTAGTCGAATGGCGTGCTCGGCAACGTGCAGTGCGGCGGCGCCTCCCAGCGCACGTAGTAGTGCTTGGTCGCGTGCTCGATGTAGTAGTGCTCGGCATCAAGCTCGCGGGCGCGCTCGAGGACCATGCCGGGGCCGGCGCTCTCGGCGACGGCGGCGGTGGCGTTGGTGCCGACAGCGAGCGTGGAGAGGTCCTCCTGGCCGTCGACCATGCGGCTGACGAAGTAGTACGCCGAGGTGGGGGCGGAGCCGCGGAAGCGGTTGACGTAGATGCCGGTGCCGGGGGCGGCGGGGGTGAGGTCGGCCACCGGATAGCGCGGCACGACGGTGGAGTCGGAGGGTTCGTCGACGCCGAAGTAGAGCTGGTCCCAGCAGGACAGCGGGCGGATCTCGTCGACGAGCGCGGCGGCGGCGATGTCGGCCGGAGCGGAAAGGGGGCTTGTGGAGCGATAGATGCGGTAACGGACCTTGCGGGTGGTATCGAGGGCGTTGAAGGCGTTGATGAAGGTACTCCACGTCGTGTTCGGGTTGGTGAGCGCCGGCTCGATCTCGGCGAACGTGATCATCGTGTCGCCCTGCCGGCAGGTGGCGGCCACGCCGGTGACGGCGGGCATCGGTGCAGGCAACGGCCGATCGCACGTGACGCTCAGGGAGAGAACGAAGTCGGACCAGCCGCAGTGCTGGAGCCGCAGCGAGAGGCTGCCGGAGGCGAGCGCCGCCCGCACCTGCGCGGTGAGATCGACGGACGTGAAGCGCGGTCCGCGCAACGGGATGGGGTTGTTGGCGGCATCGAAGACGTTGAAGCCGCTGCCCATTGCGTTGGGGTCGACGTTCGGCCACGGCGCGCGGCCGTAACGCTCAAGATCCGGGTAGAAGACGGCGCGGACGATGTTGGCGCCCTGGATGGAGCGGAGGTCCACGGTCATGACTCCGCCGGAGTAGGATAGGGTCTGCGGGTGCGTGCCCCAGCCGGCTCGGTTGGAGAACGAGTGCGTGTAGAAGGCGTTGCCGGTTTGGGCCAGCAGGCCTGCCGCGAGGGCGAGCGAGGCGAGGAGGGCAAGGAGGCTCCGAGGTTTCATGAGGGTGTGGGCGGAAGGGGAAGGCGGGTGCAGGGTGGAAAGGGCGAAGGTGAGAAAGCGGGTCGGCCTTTGGCCTCCCTCGCCGCGTTCCAGCAGGTACGCGGCTGGGCGGAGGGCGGAACGCAAAGCGTTCCGCTACGGGGAGGCGGTGATGCGCACGCGGAGGAAGCGGCGGGGCGGGTTGGCGGTGCCGAGGGCGACGACGTCTTGTGCGGTGATCGGACCGGCGCCGGCGGTGTAGCTGCACCCGGGCACGATGGTCCAGGTGATGAGGGCGGTGCTGGCCTCGAGCGTGTACGTGAGACCTTCGGCCGCAGTGCGGCGGGGGAAGGTGAGCGTGAGGTAACTCGCTCGGGCGGAGGTGGTGGTTCCGACGGTGATCGGATTCGCGGCGGCGCCGCGGGCGGGGAGCGCGAAGGCGTAGCGGGCGAGGTTGGTGAGACCACAGCCGTCCGGATCTGCGTTGGGGCCGGAGATGGCGTCGTTGGTCAGGTCGGTGCCAGTGAAGTTGGTGGCGCGCCAGGTGGAGTAGGTAGAATCTGGGGGCGGGTAGATGTCGTCCGGCATCCGATTCCCGAGGGCCTCCCAGACATAGGAGGTGAGCGTGGTCGGATTGACGGCGTCGAGACGACGGCCCGTGGTGCAGAAGCCCCGGGTGCTGGCGCGTGCCATCTCGCGCTTGATCCGGTCCTCGTTGGGCCAGGGCCACAGGTTGGCGGTGCCGAGGGTGTCGTATCCCGGCTCGCCATAGCGGGATCCTTCGGTGCCATAACGCTTGATGATGTTGGCCCCATAGTCGGCGCCGCCGAAGCCGGTGCCCGTGAGCGGGCTGCCGGCTTCGATCCGGACCGGGTAGCGCAGCGCGGCGAGGAGGGGGTTGATGGTGAGATAGCCGGGACTGACGGCGGGCCCGTAGATTGCGTCCTCGGCGGTATCGTAGACATCGATGTGGGACCGGACATCGAGCCCATCGGTGGCCAGCCCGAAGCGGCTGGAGCGGGTGAGGATCGCGTTGCGCAGCGTCCCGCCGGACACCTCGATGAAACGCGCGGCGGTGCCGCTGTTGTGGGTCAACCCGCTGGTCAGGTTGGCCAGATCGAGGTTCCGCATGGTGGCTCCTTGGATGTTGATGCCGTCTTCCGCGGAGTCCCAGCTCACGCAGTTTCGCATGATCACCGTGGGTGCATTGGGCAGCGTCTCATCCGCCTCGAAATAGTAGCCGCAGTCGGGTGACTTCAGCGCGATGCAGCCCAGCCAGGAGTTGTTGCCGAGCCGATGGGCCCCCTCGGTGTGCTGGGCGCTGGCGAAGCTTGCGTACGGGTAGCCTTGGTCGAGAACGCGATCGAGCACGATGGCGTTCTGAACGGAGCACCCCTGCGACTCGTACACGGTGAGCCCGACGTTGGGGTTGCCGGAACCGCTGGCGTAGCTGCCGTCGCTTCGGACGACGACGCGGCGCCAGACGTTGTAGTCCGCCCGGTAGTTGCTGGCGGAGACGCGGGCGCGGCCCCAAACCCAGCAGTCCTCGATCAAGTTGTAGCTGTTGCCGTTCTCGTGGTCCCCGGTGCCGATCGAGAAGATTTCGGCCTCATTGGCGAGCTGGGCGATGTGGAAGCCGCAGTCCTTCACTGTGACGAAGCTCGTGTTGAAGAGCGAACCTCCTCCCTCGAAGGTGATGCCGCGGATCAGGATGAAGCTGTCTTTGCGGGCGGATCGTCCCAGCCAGAGGCCGTTGCGTCCTCCGCCGTCGATCGTGACCTGGCCGGGGTTCAGGGCGCAGACCGTGGTGGCATGGGCCTGATCGGTGCCGGAGGGCGGCTGTGCGCACAACGGATTGGAGCCATCGTCGTAGTTGATGTACCCGGTGCCGGTCGCGTTCGAGTAGGTGCCGTCGAGAAGGATCAGAGTGTCGCCGGCCGACATCCGCGCGAACGCGAACGCGAAGCTGCGCCATGGTGCGGCGGCGTTGCCCGGTCCGCTGTTGTTGCCGGTCGGGGAGAGGTAGTAGGACGCGGCGCTGACTGCGATGGGGGAACCCAGTGCGAGCAACGAGAGGAACACCAGCGCTCGGAGCTGCATGGGGAAACTGGGCCGTGTCATGCGGGTTTGGGGTTTTGGCGATTCAGGGGAAGGAGGGTGGCCCGGTGATGCGCAGTCGGAGGAAACGGCGTGGGGCTGTGCCCATCGCGACGGTGTCCTGCGCGGTGATGGGGCCGGCGCCGGCGGAGTAGGTGCGGTCGGGGACAGCGGTCCAGGTGGCGAGGTCGGGGCTGGACTCGAGCGTGTACGTGAGACCTTCGGCCGCAGTGCGGCGTGGGAAGGTGAGCGTGAGGTAGCTCGCCCCGGCGGAGGCGGTGGTTCCGACGGTGATCGGATTCGCGATGGCGCCGCGGGCGGGGAGCGCGAAAGCGTAGCGGGCGAGGTTGGTGAGGCCGGTGGCGTCGGGATCGGCGTCGGGGCCGGAGACTGCGTCGTTGGTCAGGTCGGCGCCGGTGAAGTTGGCGGCGCGCCAGGCGGCGTAGGTGGCGGGCGGAGGGGAGGAGATCGCCACGGGGATCAGTGTGTAGCCGTCGTTGCCGGAGTGGTCCCGAACGTGCACGAGAATCTCGTAGTCGCCGGGATCGCGGCTGGCCGGGACGGCGAGGGAATGAGTCCAGACGTTGCCGGCGCGTTCGGCGGTGATGTCGAGGGTGGCCGGCGATGGGAACTGGTATGGGGCGAGCAGGGTGTCGGCGGCGAGCTCGACGGTCGCGATCGCATTCGGTGAAACCGGGGTGACAGTGATCGCAATCGTGGTGACGGTGCCGGGCGCAAACGTGGAGGGTGTGGCGGAAGCGGTCAGTGCCAACGGATAGACGTGGGCTGCTCCGGTGGTGAGTGCGGTGCGGGAGATAAGGTGGTCGGAAAGCCGGTTGAGGTAGCACTCGAGGTTGTCGTAGCCAGCAACGCCGGTGTAGCGCACGGAGAGTTCCTTGCCGTTGTGATCTTGCGCGAGTGGGTTGAGTCCGTTGTGGAGTTCCCAGGCGTCGGGCATGCCGTCGTCGTCGGAGTCGAGCGGCGGAGGCGGCGGCGTGGTCCAGTCGAGCGCGAAGGCGTCGTTGGCTTCGGCCTCCGACCAGTGGGTACTGCTGATCTGACGGGACCGGATGCGCTCAATCATGCGCCGGTCCATCGGATCGCGCGGGAAGGCGCCGACGGCGGCGGCTGTCTCGTCGATCCGGGCATCGCCCGGCGTGCCCGGCGTGAGCGCCGGGAATGCGTGAGGAGCGAAGACGGCGGCCGCAGGCACTCGCGTGTTCGGGCCATTGGTGGCGAAATTGTTGCAGCAGAAGACCAGATCGAGGTCGGCGAAGGTCGGGTAGAGGTTGAGGCGGTTGTCGTGATAATAGATCTGGTCGATCGTCCCGTAAGTGAAGCCGAACAGGCCGTAGGGGTAGGTGGACCGGACGTGGGCGTAGTTACCCACATAGTTCAAATGGAAGGGCGCCCGGTAATGCTGGCCCCAGGGATTGAGATAGTGGTCCTTGAAGGCGATATCGGAGGCCGAATCCCAAAGCAGGTTCCAGGACGATTCGATCGAGACGGGCGAGTTGGTCTCGCAGCGCTCGCACAGACCGTCGTTGCAGTCGATCTGCGGGAGGCGGGCCCCCAGCCGGTAGAGGAGATTGTGGTGGAACGAGATGTTGTCCAGCGGGTGGCCGGCGGACGAGTATTTGACGAGAATGCCACCCCGGTCCCAATGATCGCCGAGCGTCTCGGCGAAGATGCAGTGCTGGAGGGTATGATTGAAGGTCGAGCCGACTTGGGCGCACTCGTCGCCGGCCCAGGCGAAGGAGCAGTGGTCGACGATGACGTTGCTGCTGTCGAGGAGGCGGAGGTTGTCCTGATCGACGCCGTCGCGCGAACGCAGATGGCGCAGGATGATGTTGTCGCGGGCGGAGGGGCCGCTGCCGTAGCGAGACTCCGAATAGAGGCCGCGGAAGACCACTCCTGCGGGCGAGGTCTGTCCGGCCACGGTCACGGAGCCCTCGCGGACGTTGAAGTTGTCGTCCCAACGGGTGGATGGCGCGCCGACGCCGCTGACCTTGAACAACACGTACCTCGGGCGCGGGATGGCCATCGCGGCGAAGAACGAGCCGGGACCGGTGGCGTTCAGGTTCGTGACATAGACGACCTCGCCGCCGCGCCCGCCGGTGATTCGGGCGCCGAAGCCTTCGGCGCCCGGAAAGGCCGGGAGGCTTGCGCCAGGCGCAAAGGTGGCGATGGCGGGGGCGCTTTCGGGCGATTGATTGGAGGACGCATCGATGGCGGTGACGGTGTAGCGGTAGCTGTGCCCCGGCACGGTGGACCTATCGGTGTAGGATAGTGCCCCGCCGGTGTCGGCGAGAAGTGCCCCGTCGCGGTAGATGCCGTAATCGACCACGCCGATGTCGTCGGTGGATGCCGTCCAGGCGATCACGGTGGCGCCAGGCACTTCTTCGGTGCAGGTGAGGTTGGCCGGAGTAGACGGAGGGGTGGTGTCGGTCTGCGCGGAGAGGACGGCGGCGAGGCTCGAGGCGAGAGCGAGGAGCAGACGGTGAGGATTCATGGGAAACGGAGGGCAAAAGACCGACGACGGACACAGAGGTCGGACGACAGAGGCGGGAGGGCGTAAGGAGGGAAAGTGGGGCGGTCGGTGGCCTCCGTCGCCGGTTTCGTACGTACTGGAATGCAGCTGGACGGAGGGCAGAGAGCGGAACGCGAAGCGTTCCGCTACGGGGAGGTGGTGATACGGAGACGGAGGAAGCGGCGGGGGGTGGTGCCCATGGCCACGGCGTCCTGTGCGGTGATGGGGCCGGAGCCGGCGGTGTAGGTGCGGTCGGGCACGGCGGTCCACGTGACGAGGTCGGTGCTGGACTCGAGGGTGTAGGTCAGGCCGTCGGCCGCGGTGCGACGCGGGAAGGTGAGCGTGAGGTAGCTCAAGCCGGCGGAGGAGGCGGCGCCGACGGTGATCGGGTCCGCAACCGGGCCGCGGGCGGGGAGCGCGAAAGCGTAGCGGGCGAGGTTGGTGAGGCCGGTGGCGTCGGGATCGGCGTCGGGGCCGGAGACTGCTTCGTTGGTCAGGTCGGCGCCGGTGAAATTGGCGGTACGCCACGTGGCGTAGTCGACGATGGATCCCAGGGGGCTGCCGATGGTGACGGGATACCCCGTCGCGTTCACTTGGCCCGCCGAGTCGACGACAAAGAGGTAGACCGCGGCGCCGGTGGCGAAAGACCCTTGGTTGAGTTTGATCGTCACCGTACCGTCATTCCAAACCGATGCGGTTTGGATCTCACGGTGGGTGCAGGCCGAGTAGTCGGGTTGGTTGCCGATTTCAACGCGCGCCCACGTTGTGTCCGCAACGACATCCTGCAGCCAGATGTACGACGGGTTCTGCGCCATGTCGCGTTCGGCCCAGGAGTCGTAGAAGCCGATCAAGGCCGGACCTTTCAGGAAGTGGGGGCCGTCCGTAGCCCATGACGTGATGAAGGCGTCGTGGGTCAGGACCTTGGTTCCATCGAACCACATGTGGATCCGGCCGTCGGGCATATTGGCGCCGGAAGACTCCTGGTATTCGACTTGAATGAGGTGCCACACCCCGGGGGTCATGAGGCGGCAGAACCCATCGTGGGTAATACGGTTGGCGACGTTGTGATAATAGGTGCCGTAGGTGCCGTCGGTCGTCCAATAGGTGTGGAGCGATGAGATGGCCGTCCAGACCACCTCGTTGTCGACGACGGTGTCGCCGATCTTGGGGCGCCGGCCCGAGGAGAACCCATTGGTCGGCGAAACCGGCTTGCTGGTACTGCAGGTGCCTGCGGTGGTGACTTTCCAGATCAGATCGGCTTCGTTGCAGAGAACTCCCAACGGCAATGGGGAATGAGGCGCCATGGCGGTTCCGTGTCCCTGGGTGCCCGGCAGCGTTCCCGGCCAAATGCGAATCTGATTGCTGGAATCAACGGTTCCGTCGCCATAGCTCTCGGTCCCGGTGAGGAGGTCTGTCGACGGCGAGGTGACCGAGAGGACGTTTGATCCCTGGTTGGGTCCGTCGGGCTTATGCCACATGCGGAAGATCTTGGTGTTGGCCCATCGTGGGTCGGTGTTGCCGTTTGTTCCCCAGTGCCAGTTGGGGTCGAGCATGACCCAATACTGGAGATACCAAGACGGGCTGTTGTGCTCGTAGGAGAATCCGGCCACGAACTGGTTTGCTGGCGTCGGGTCCGGGCCGGGATTGAACCGGATATTGAAGTTCTCCTGGCCGCGTTTCTGTCCGGTGGCGCTCGGCGCCCCGATCAGCGAGCGATAGTTCGTCTGGTGCGTGAGTCCGTTCAGGTCTGCGGTCTCACCCAGCCAGGCAGCTGCAGGTGCCGGAACGGTCTTGGTGCCGAATCCCTGCCCAAGAATCGAAACGGTGGAGCCGTGGACAATGGTCCCGGGTGCCGAGACGTTTGTTACCGTGGGCGCGGCCAACCCTTCTGCTGTCAGCAATGAGCAGAGTGCCGGGATCGTGAGGAGGAGGCTACGAAGTCTTTTCATCGTCTTGTTCTTGTGCCCGGTGTGGTGGCATTTCGTTGATCAAGGCGTCGTGACGCGCAGGCGGAGGAAGCGGCGGGGGGCGGTGCCCATCGCGACGGCGTCCTGCGCGGTGATCGGGCCGGAGCCGGCGGTGTAGGTCTGGCCGGGGACGGCGGTCCAGGTGACGAGGTCAGGGCTGCTCTCGAGCGTGTAGGTCAGGTCGGTTGCGGTGGTGCGGCGCGGGAAGGTGAGCGTGAGGTAGTGCGCGTTGCCGGAGGTGGCGGTGCCGGTGGTGATCGGATTCGCAACGGAACCACGGGCGGGGAGGGCGAAAGCGTAGCGGGCGAGGTTGGTGAAGCCGCAGCGATCGGGATCGGCGTTGGGGCCGGAGACCGCGTCGTTGGTGAGGTCGGTGCCGGCGAAGCTGGCGGCGCGCCATTCGGTGAAGGTGGTTGGGGCGGGGCCCGATCCGAGGCGGACCGGGTAGCCCGGGCTGGCGGCGTTGTCGGCGTCGACGACGAAGAGATAGGCGGCCGCGTCATCGGCGAAGGAGCCGACGTTGAGGGTGAAGGATAGGGATGCGGGCGACCACGCGGTGGGCAGCTGGAGTTCGCGATGGGTGCATTCGGAGTAGACCGGTTTGTCGCCGAGCTCCACCCGGGCGCAGGAGGTGTCGACGTACACGTCGTCCATGTAGAACTCGTTCGGTGCCACGTCGGAGGGGTCGGGAGTCCCTTCGCCCGGCGACCAGGAGTTGTAGAAGCCGACGATATACGGGCGTTTGAGGACATCGTCGTTCAGGCGGGTGATGTAGTCGGAGTGGTTCATCACCTGTCGGCCATCCACCCACATGAGGAGTTGGCCGTCGGCAGCGCCGAGCGCGGAGTTCTCCTTGAAGGCGAACTGCAGGTGATGCCAGGTGCCGGGCGCGAGGTGGGTGGTGGGGTAGTTGCTCAAGCCCCAATGCGCGATGCTGCCGGTGTTCTCGTTGGTCACGATGACGCAATTTTCCCAGCCCTGGGTGGCCACGACGAAGTCCTCGCCGGTGGGACCGGGGTTCCAGAGGCGGAAGATCTTCACATTGGAGAGAAACTTCGGCGGATCCGGGTAGGCCCCGTTCTGCCAGTCGAAGTTCGGATCGAGATAGGCCCAGTAGGAGACGAACCAAGTCGGCGACAGGATGCTGTTGCTGCCGGTGAGGTAGGCGCCGTGGACGTCGGCGCCCGTCCCGTTCTTGAAGTTATGGTAGGCGGTCTTGGCGGATCGCGTGGTGCGCTGGAGATTCGAGGAGACCGTCAGTCCCGTGGTGTTCGACCAGTACGGAAGAAATCCGCCGCTCTCGAGTGTCTCGAAGGCGGTTGGTGCGGCCTGGGGCTTCGTGCCGAAGCCGGTGCCGGACACCGTGATCGCGGCACCGTGTTTGAAGATGCCGCCGGTGCCATCGATTGCCGGGGAAGCCGCGCAGTCGACGGGAGTGAGGAGTGCCAGGGCGACGAGCGCGGTGCTCGTGGACCAGCAGGCGAAGTGGTTGGGGGTCATCGGTGTGTCGTGTGGTTGGAGCCCTCGGGCAATGAGCTGGCTGGTTCAGCGCTGGGGCGCGTTGTTGACGGTGCCGACTTGGGCGACCCGCACGCGCAGGAAGCGGCGCGGTGTTGCGCCCATGGCCACGGCATCCTGTGCAGTGATCGGGGTGGTGCCGGCGGTGTAGGTGCGACCCTCGACGGCGGTCCAGGTGGTGAGGTCGGTGCTGCTCTCGAGGAGGTAGGTCAGGTCGGTCGCGGCGGTGCGGCGCGGGAAGGTGAGCGTGAGGTAGTGCGCGCTGCCCACGCTGGCGGTGCCGAGGGTGATCGGATTCGCAACGGGGCCGCGGGCGGGGAGGGCGAAGGCGTAGCGGGCAAAGTTGGAGAGTCCGCAGCGATCGGGGTCGGCGTCGGGGCCGGAGATGGCGTCGTTGGTGAGGTCGGCGCCGGTGAAGTTGGCGGCGCGCCAGGCGGTGTAGGTGGCGGGAAGCGCGGGGCCGAGGTACTCGACGGAGGCGATGGCACCGGCGACGCGGATCGGGACCGCGGGGATGAGGAGCAGACCGGCTGCGGCGGCGGTGATCTGGCCGGAGGCCTCGACGGTGCCGGCGATGCTCGCGATCCGGTAGGTGAAGCGGTCGCCGGGATGGACGACGAGGCGCTGCAGGTTGCGCGGGGTGATATCGACGGCGTAGGCGTCGTCCCAGCCGGTCGGGGCGTTGCGGGCGCGCAGGAGGAAGATCGGCAGCGACCAGGTGGTGGTTGTTTCCTCGATGCTAAGTTCCTCGGTGGGGAACTCGGCGGTGCCCCAGACGACGTTGAGCATGTAGCCGCGGTTGCCGTCGGCGACGGTGCCCCGGTAGTCGTAGTCGCCGAAGCGCATGACGTCCTTCGCGGGCACGTTGGAGAAACCGGGACGGCTCTCGTCGGTGCGCATGAGGTGGATCATGGCGGAACCCTCGACGCCGCCCCAACCGTGGCCGCCGGGCGAGACGTGGTAGCCGAAGCAGTGGCGGGAGTTGCGGATGTAGGTTTCGAAGTGGGCGCCTTGGGTGGCGAAGTCGATGGCGCCATCGGTGGTGCCGTGGCCGCTGGAGATGAGCGGGAAATCGTCGGCGGTGTGGGCGGCGAGGAAGGCGGCGACATCGCGGAAGGCGTAGACGGGCGTGCCATCGTGGCGGAGATAGTCGTCGTACGCCGGATCGCCGAAGGGGAGGAGGTGAACCGGGTTGGCGAGGGCGGGCGCACCGTAGTTGCCCTCGAAATCGCCGCCGTAGGTGGGCGACGTGGCGTAGTCGGTCATGCCCTGGTTGCAGTAGACGCTCGTGACGACCTTGGGGAAGGCGAGGGCGAAGCCGTAGGCGCCCGAGGCGCCC
>JAEXPG010000526.1 GCA_023447015.1 Verrucomicrobiota bacterium | reverse complement strand
CGTCCAGACCGCGCCAGCCACCGCGTGCACCGTCAGCCTCACCCCGCGCCGTCTCCAGCAACTGGTGGTCGCGCCCGGCGCCGCCTTCCGCTGGACCAACACCGCCCTCGCCCCCGGCACCGTCGTGCAGTCCGGCACCGTCGTCGCCGACGCCGACGGTCTTCTCACCGTCGACGGTCTCGCGCTCTCGCGCATCACGCGCGCCGGCGGCGGCAACCGCATCGCCCTCACCGCCGCGGGCGAGACCTTCGAGAGCAATCTCACGCCCACCCGCGAGCTCCACGTCGCCATCACCGGCAACGACACCACCGGCAACGGCTCCCTCGCCGCGCCCTTCCGCACCATCACCCGCGCCGCCGGCCTCGCCACCCCCGGCACCGCCGTGCGCGTCCACCCCGGCACCTATTCCGGCGGCACCTACCTCTCCAATCTCGCCGGCACCAGCGCCGCCCCGATCTGGATCGGTGGCGCGCCGGGTGAGACCCGCCCGGTCATCTCGGGCAACAGCGAGGGCCTCCACCTCACGCGCGTGCGCTACCTCGTGCTCCACGACCTTGAGGTCACCGGCGCCACCAGCAACGGCATCAACTGCGACGACGGCGGCGACTACAACAACGAGGACGCCACCCGCCACATCGTCTTCCGCGGCCTCCGCCTCCATCACATCGGCACCGGCGGCAACGAGGACGGCCTCAAGCTCTCCGGCGTGAACGACTACTTCGTCCTCGACTGCGAGATCGCCGACGGCAGCGCCGGCGGCAGCGGCATCGACCACGTCGGCTGCCACCGCGGCCTCATCGCCCGCAACCGTTTCACCCGCGCCGGCAGCAACGCCGTCCAGTCCAAGGGCGGCAGCTCCGCCATCGAGATCCGCGCCAACTGGTTCGAGGAGTGCGGCGCACGCACGCTCAACATCGGCGGCAGCACCGGCTTCGAGTTCTTCCGCCCCTCCCTCGCTGCGCCTCCGGCGATCAATTACGAAGCCCGCGACATCCGCGTCGTCGCCAACGTCTTCATCGGGTCCGACGCCCCGCTGGCCTTCGTCGGCGCCGTCGACTGCGTCGCGGTGAACAACACCATCGTGTCCCCGCACAACTGGGTCATGCGCATCCTGCAGGAGACGGTCTCGAACGGCTCCTACACCTTCGCCTCCTGCGGCAACAACACCGTCGCCAACAACATCTTCCACTACGACCGCAGCGACCTCTCGACCTTCGTCAACGTCGGCTCCAACACCGCGCCCGCCACGTTCTCCTTCGCGCGCAACCTCTGGTACAACACCACGAACCCCGCGCAGTCCACGCCCTCGCTCCCCGCCGCCGAAACCGGCGGCCTCTACGGCGCCGACCCGCTCTTCGTCTCCGCCCTGCTCGCCGACTACCGCCTCCGGACCGGCAGCCCCGCCCTCGCCGCCGGCGCCACCCACGCGCTGAGCACCACCGATTACCTCGGCAACACCTACGCCGCGCCACCGGCCCTCGGGGCGTTCGCGCTTCCCGCCGCCGACTTCGCCGCCTGGCGCGCCGCCAACTTCACCAGTGCCGATCTGACCAACGACGCCGTCTCCGGCCCCGACGCCGATCCCGATCGTTGCGGCCTGACCAACTTCGCCCGCTACGCCTTCGCCCTCCCGGCCCGCGGCCCCGTCGCGAACCCGATCACCACCGGCACCGCTACCGTGGGCAGCGACGCGTTCCTCACCCTCACCTTCCCGCGCCGCGCCACTGCGACCGACCTGACCTACACGCTCGAGTCCAGCACCGACCTCGTCACCTGGACCACCGTGCCCGACCGCACCTACACCGCCGGCTCCGGCCCGATCACCGCCCAAGACGCTGTCGCGATGGGGCCCGCCCCCCGTCGCTTCCTCCGCCTCCGAGTCACCGCCTCCCCGTAAGCGGAACGCTTCGCATTCCGTACTTCTTCCGTCCAGCCCCGTACCACAGCCAAGCGTCTGCCCCGGTCTCAGCGCGTACGCGGCAGTGAACGCGGCGCAGGAGGCCACAGGCCAACCCTCCTCCTCAACCTTCCCTCATTCTCACCTTCACACCCTACACCTCCACCCGTCCGCCCGCTGTCCACGGCCTTCATCCGCCTCACCTTCACACCTTCCACCTTGCACCCTCCGGCCATCATGAGCACCCGCCGCCTGCTTCTCGCCCTCGCCTCGAGCCTCCCCGCCGCCCTCTGCGCCCAGACCGACACCACTCCGCCTTCGGTCCCCGTCAATCTCGCCGGCACCGCCGTCTCCTCGACCAGCGCCGTGCTCTACTGGACCCAGGCCGAGGATGACACCGCCGTCACCGGCTACGACATCCACCGCGACGGGGCCTTCCTCCGTACCCATCCCGACAACACCTTCACCGACACCAGCCTCGCGCCCGGCTCCGCCCACACCTACCGCATCGCCGCCCGCGACGCCGCCGGCAACGTGAGCGCACTCTGCGCCACCGTCACCGGCGCCACCGACGCCGCCGAGAACCCCCGCCTCGTCCGCGCCTCGCACCTCACCTACCTCGGCGCCTTCCGCTTCCCGGGCGACGCCTACAACGATTACGCCTACGGTGGCACCTCGATCGGCTTCAACCCTGCGAACAACTCCCTCTTCGCGCGCGGCCACGACTGGTACCAGCTCGTCGGCGAGATCTCGATCCCCACGCCGGTGATCACCGCCGACTTCGCCGCCCTGCCCGTCGCCACGGTTCTGCAGAACCAGACCGACATCACCGAGGGTCACCTCAACGAGGTCGGCGCCGACGGCGCCTCCGTCAGCGGCTGCAAGGTCGGCGGCCTGCTCGTTCACGACGGCCGTCTCCTCGGCACCTCCTACGCCTACTACGACGCGGGCGGCAACGCGCGCCGCTCCCATTTCACCTCCGGGCTCGATCTCGCCCAGACCGGCGATTTCCGCGGCATGTACCGCGTGGGCACCCGGAACCCCGGCTTCGTCGCCGGCCACATGGCGCACATCCCGCCCGAGTGGCAGGCCCCTCTCGGCGGGCCCGTGCTCACCGGTCTCGACGGCGTTCCGATCGTCAGCCGCACCTCCTACGGCCCCACCATCTCCGTCTTCGACCCCGCCCAGCTCGGAGTGGTCGACCCGGTTCCAGCGACTCTGCTTTTCGGTTACACCTACGAGCACGCGACGCTCGGCACCTGGGGCAACTCGACCGAGTACAACCCCCAGTTCAACCAGGCGGCCGGCTCCAGCGGCGTCGTCTTCCCGTTCGGCTCCGACAGCGTGCTCTTCTTCGGCAGCGCGGGGGTCGGCATTCCCTGCTACGGCCAGGGCACCAGCGACCCCGCGCTCGACCGCACCCCCGTGCCGGGCACGAACGGTCAGGTCCTCTACGTCTACGACCCGGCCAGCGGCGGCAAGGGTTGCCACGCTTACCCCTACGTCGCCTACGTCTGGGCCTACCGCGCAGCGGACCTCGCCCGCGTCGCCGCCGGCCAGCTCCAGTTCTGGCAGGTCGTACCCTACGCCACCTGGGAACTGTCCCTCCCGTTTGGGCCCGACGGCCAGGACTCGGTGGGTGGGGCCGCCTACGATCCGGCCACCAACCGCATCTTCGTCTCCCAGTACAACGCGGTCGGAGCGTCCCCGATCATCCACGTCTACCGCGTCGATCTGCCGACCACACCGCCGCCCGCCGACTACACCGCGTGGCGCGCCGCCAACTTCGCCAGCTCCGACCTTTCCAACGACGCCATTTCCGGCCCCAACGCGGATCCGGACGGCTGTGGCCTGACCAACTTCGCCCGCTACGCCTTCGCCCTCCCCGCCCGCGGATCCGTTGCGAATCCGATCACCGTCGGCACCGCCACCGTCGGAGGCGCGAGTTACCTCACACTCACCTTCCCACGTCGCACCACCGCGACCGACCTGAGCTACGTCCTTGAGTCCAGTACCGATCTCGCGACCTGGACCACCGTCCCCGACCGCACCTACACCGCCGGCTCCGGCCCCATCACCACTCAGGATGCCATGGCGATGGGCGCCGCCTCCCGCCGCTTCCTCCGCCTGCGCCTCACCACCCCGTGATCACCGAGCGCTCGCGGGCGCACCGCTCCGGATTCTGCCCCGGCACGAATGCCGCACGCCAGAACGCCCTCCGTCCCTCGTACCGCAGCAAAGCGCTTGCCTCGCACCTGCTGGAACGCGGCGGAAAACGCGCCGCCATCCGCCCTCCGTCCTCCCCTTCCTGCGCTCCTTGTCCCCGATGAAGCCACGCCTCGTCCTCGCCTTGCTCCTCGCTCCGCTGCTCATGGCTGTACTGCCTGCCCAGACCAGCACCCCCCCCACGCTCAACGTCCCGATCACGGTCAAGGAGTGCGCAGGCACCGGCATCACCGACTACCCGATCGCCGTCGTCATCCCCCTGCCGCGCGGATCCTTCCAGTCCCTGGATACGCTTCGACTCTGCACCTCCGCCGGCGCCGCCGTGCCCTGCCAGTTCACGGTGCTCAACCGCTGGTGGGCCACCGACAACAGCATCCGCCATGTGACCGCGCAGTTCCAGGTCTCGCCCACCGCCTTCACCGGCGCGGCCGGTTCCGGCACCCAGACCTACTACCTCCGCACCAGCGGCGCCACGGTTCCACCCCCGCAAGCCGTCACCGTCACGGAGTCGCCCTCGCTCGTGACGGTGAACACGGGACCGCTTCGTTTCACCGTGAACAAGGGCGCCGGCTTCAACCTCTTCAACGAGCTCTGGCTCGACGCCAACAACGACGGCACCTTCGCCGCCGCCGAGCGCCTCATCGCACCCTCCGCCGCCAACGGCGGTTTCCTCGTCCCGCGCAGCGGCGCCGGCGCCACCCAGAACGACTCCGCCCGGAACGACATCGCCGTCACCGTCGAGGAGTCGGGGCCGCTGCGCGCCGTGCTCAAGATCCAGGCGCTCACCCGCTTCAACTCCACGACCGACCACTTGCACGGCTGGGCCGTGCGCCTCTACGCCTACGCGGGCAAGCCGTTCGTGAAGGTCGACTACCAGCTCCAGAACTCCGCGCTCAACGCCCAGTTCTCGTGGCCGCTCTACTTCGAGGAGGCCGGCCTGCGCCTCGGCCTCTCCCTCGGCGGCACACCGGCGGTCACCATCGGCCGCGGCGACGGCACCTTCTGGCAGGCGCCGTTGAACCGCGGCGCCTACCTCGCGCAGGAGTACCACAACCGCGCCGCGATCTACACCCGCGACGCCCAGGACACCCCCGTCGCCGCCCAGACGCTCACCTTCGCCAACGGCACAGGCCTCGAGGGTTTCCTCGACCTCACCGGCACCAACGGCGGCGTCACGGCCACCATCCGCAACTTCTGGCAGACCTGGCCCAACGGCCTCGAGGCCCGCGCCGACAGCTCGCTCGGCGTCCAGCTCTATCCCGCCTGGAGCTGCCAGTACGTCAACTCCGGCTGGAACGACGCCGCCCCCTTCTTCAGCCCGGCCCTTCTCTACTGGCTCGAGGACATGCAGCATGCGGTGAAGGAGACGCTGCTCTACTTCCATCCACCCTCGACCGCCCCGGCCGAGATGTCGCGCCTCGCGCGCACCTTCATGTGGCACCCGGTGGGCGCGCTCTCCGCCGACTGGTACGGCGAGACGAAAGCCACGCTCGATCTCGACGGCGTCGTCCCCGCCGCGCGGCCCTCGTACCCCGACAGCCGCCGGATCCAGTACACCTACGATAACGTCGGCGACGTCTTCGGCGGCTACTACGCCACCAACTACAACATCGGTTGGGACAACTATCTGATCGACGGTCGCAAGTTCGAGGCGAGCGCCTGCGGCGGCTGGCCGCCATCGGTCAACGCCTTCGTCGTCAGCGGCGCGCCGGGCGATTACTTCACCGCCGAGGCGCGGGCGATGGGCGAACTCAACGTCCGGCCGCACTCGATGGCCGGCTACTCCCACGCGCAACACAGCGCCTTCCTCCAGCTCACCGAGAATCCCTACGGCAGCCTGAGCTGGCGGCGCTTCATCGACCTCGACCATTCCTATCTCGCCGCGCCCTACCTCCCGGGTACCGAGCAGGACGCCCGCCCGCGCGACGACCAGCACGCCTGGTACTACTCCGTCGAACAGGCCTACTATTTCACGGCCAACCCGTGGATCCGCGATTGGTACGCGTTCATCGCCGAGTTCCGCAAGACCCGCCTCCACCAGGAGGACCCGCTGCCGGACATGGAGACCCGCGCACTCGGCCACTCCCTCGAGCACGCTCTGCAGGCCTACCGCATCACCGGCGACACCGAGCTCGCCACCCTCCTCGCCGCCTACCTCGAAAATCACGTCCGCCCGCGGCAGGTCCAGCTG
>JAEXPG010000433.1 GCA_023447015.1 Verrucomicrobiota bacterium | reverse complement strand
GAGTTCCACCTCCTCCAGTCCGCCCTCAACCTCGAGGACGGCATGGACGGCCTGCGCTACGGCAAGGTCGTCATCGCCACCGACGCCGACGTCGACGGCATGCACATCCGCCTGCTCCTGATCTCGTTCTTCCTGCAGTTCTTCCCCGACCTGATCCGCAACGGCCACCTCTTCATCCTCGAGACGCCGCTCTTCCGCGTGCGCAACAAGAAGGAGACGATCTACTGCTACTCCGAGGAGGAGAAGCGCGCCGCCACCGCCAAGCTCGGCGCCCACCCGGAGACCACGCGGTTCAAAGGTCTCGGCGAAATCTCCCCCGGCGAGTTCAAGGACTTCATCGGCGACGGCATCCGCCTCGAGCCGGTCTCGCTCGCCAACCTGCACAACAGCGACGGCCTGCTCTCCTTCTTCATGGGCAAGAACACGCCCGACCGCCAGGGCTTCATCATCGAAAACCTCCGCGTCGAGAAGGACCTCATCGAGGTCTGAGCGTGGGGCATCCCGCCGCGCTGCCGCCGTGGCGGAACGCTTGGCGTTCCGCACCCATCGCAGAACCCGCGCCCACGAGCAGCACACCTGAGGTCGGGGGCGAACCTCCGGTGGCGATCTCCGAGGCCCCTCCTTTTCGTGCGCGCGGCATCTCGGCCATGCTTCACGGCAAGGCGCCCCCGGATTTCCACCGATCGGAAATTCCGAATCCGTGCCCATCCGTGAAATCCGTGGTTCTTCCGGTCGTCCGTTTGGCTGCGGCTCATCTGCGCGAGCCCCGGCTGCCCTCGGTCCGGATGCCTCTGTTTCCTTCGTGCCCTTCTTCCGTCTGCTGATCGACAGGGCTGTCGCGCGCCGTCGCACCGCGTGGCGGAGCCATTCCGCCTCGGCCCCTTTTGTGGACAAATTGTGAGCCACTTTTGCTTCCCGGCACCGGCCCGCCGCGCCAGTTTCCGCGCACCCCGCAGCAAACCCTGAGCACGCCATGGACCCCGGCACGCTCCTGCCCGAGACCCATCCGCCCCAGCCCCGCCTGCAGATCCGCCCCCGCCTCGCCGCGGCGGACGACGACACCCCGCCGTTCTTCGCCCATTTCTCCCGCGACGGCCGGACCCTCATTCTCCATACTCCGGATACCCGCGAGAGCTACACCGCCGCCCCGCGGCAATCCGACTGACCGCCCAGCCATGGTACCCGGCATCTACCGGATGAACTTCCGCGGCCTCACCCTGCGCGAGGCCTGGCGGTTCAGCGGCGAACCCTTCAAGTTCGTCATCGCCCTGGCGCTCAAGGCCGCCGGCTTCGGCGGCTCGCGCCTGTGGCTGCCGCCGCACGAGTGCGTGGCACCGTGCACCGCGGAGGATCTCAGCCCCGAGGCCGCCGCGGCCCTCCTGCCCGCCGTCGCCGAAGCCCGGGATCTCGGCTACACCGAGGGGCGCTACAGCCGGCTCGTCCGCCTGGTCGACCCGAGCAACGGCCCCGGCTTCGCCCACCTCGCCCTCCACCGCGACCGCCAACGCTTCATCTTCCTCGCCTTCGCCACGACGCACGCCGGCGGGATCTCGCGCAGCGCATCCACCATTTCCGGCGGCCTGCTCGGCGACGACGGGATCAAGCACTCGTTTCTCAACCACAACAACTACTTCGACGACGGCCAAGACTCCGTCCACCACCGCGTCCGCGGCCGCACGGTGGCCGCAGTCGACACCGCGATGCAGCAGCACACCGCCCAAAGCCGCTGTTCGTTCCGCGGGTTCGCCACGCTGGCCGACCTGAAGGCCACCATCGAGGCGCTCGACGAGGCCGCCTTCGACGCCCGCATCGCCCGCGGACTGTTCCGCTACGTCGGCAGCGAACTGCCGCCCGGTGGCATTCCGCCACCGTTGTGACGGGGCGGCCACCCGGTCCGCCAGCATCAGCCCCGCCTCCCGGGCCGCGAGAGTCCCGGTAAACGCCCCGCGCCTGCTCACGCGTGGTCATCGCCCCGCTCAACGCCGCCCACCTCGGTTTCGACACACCCTGCGCGAAGACCGGGCGCTGGGGCGACTGCGCCTCCGCGCTCCGGATCCACAATGCCTGGTCGATCATCGAGCGACCATTCATCCCCAACCGGATCCACGTCGCGCTGATCGACGAGGCCCTCGGTCTCTGATCCGTGCGCCGGCGCTGTCCTCCAGCTGCACCGCGGGCTCCCGCCCCCCGCCGGCCCCGCCCTCCCCCCACAAAGCAGAAGAGCCGGCCCCTGGGCCGGCTCTTCCTCCGTATTAAGCGTCTACTTCAAACTGGGAGAGTCACTTCAGCGCCCGGCGGAGCCAGTCGCTGAGCATCGACAGGTCGTAGAAGAGGGGATCGTTGCGGCCCACGACGCCGATCGTGTTCAGGTAGTTCGAATCGTGGATGTTCTCCGTGCCCTCCTTCACGACCGCACCGGAGGCATCGGTGATCTTGAAGGTGAACTTCATCCGGGGCATGTAGATGTCCTTCATCACCCGGATGTCGTGCCCCGACGCCATCGCGGGCAGATAGTCGCCCGCCAGATCGATGTCGGTGAAGGTCATCTCCAGCTTCTGCCCGGCGGGCAGGACCTGGTTGGCCACTTCCTCCACGCGGGTGCGGATCAGCTTCAGATAGTAGTCGCGGCCTTTGTCGGTGCCGGTGCTCGAGTCCTTGATGTCGGTGAACTTCTCGGGGTTCTCGAAGGTGACCGTGGCGCGGGACTGCTCGGCCTGCTTGGCGTGGGGGGTCAGCCCGATCGCGAAGAGAGCGGTGGTGGCGATCAGCATGCGGATGGTCGAATGGGTCGTGCTCATGGCGGTTGGAGTAGGTCGATGGCCGTTTGGATGCCGGCAGTCGGTGGGCTTCCGGCGGTTGATGGCAGCGGCGGCTGCCCCTGTTGGATGCAGACTTAGTAAGCCGCCTCACCAACTTGTTCCCACAAACCCCTGGTTGCCCAGCGGAAACATCTTAAGACACTCTCCCTGAGGATGATGGTCCGACCGCCCCGCCTCCGCATCGCCCTGCTCGCCGCGCTCCTGTGCGCCGGTTGCGCCACGC
>JAEXPG010000414.1 GCA_023447015.1 Verrucomicrobiota bacterium | reverse complement strand
GGGGAGTGGGTGTTGCGGCAGAACGGCCGCGAGTTCCACCGCACGGCGAGCCACACCGTGGGCTTCCGCAGCAACCCGGTGCTGGGCGCGGGCTCGGCGGGCGGGAGCTCCAGCTTCTACGGCGATGTCGCCGAGGTGCTCGTCTACGACCGCGTGCTCACCCCCGCCGAACGCGAGGCGGTCAACCGCCACCTCACACTCAAGTACAGCCTGGTGGCCGCGCCGGAATGACCGACTCCAACATCAATCGCCACCTGCAAGACTTTGAATCGCCCCGGCTTCCCGTTGACGGGCGTCCGGCAAATCTCGAACCTCTTTCCACTGCGTGAACTCCCTAAGCCTCCTCGGTCGCCGCCTCCGCGGCGCTTGGTCTCTTTTTGTCTGCGTTGCCCTCTTCGGCGCGGTTGCCCCGGCATGGGCTGAAACCATCGCGCTCACCCTCAGCCAGGCCGGGCAGCCGCTGGCCGGCCAGACGGTCCAGGCGTTCACCGCCGCCGGCGCCGACCTCGGGGTGACCGGCACCACGGACGCCGCCGGCCGAGCCTCGTTCGAGGTGCCGCTGTCCAGCCCGGTCAAGTTCCGGCTCAGCCGACTGGAAACGTTCCTGTGGTCCGATCCGGTGGCGACGGCCGGGGCATTCACCTTCGCCGTGCCGGCGGATACCGTGGTGAAACTCACCAAGGGCGGCGCCGCCGTCCCGAACTACCGGGTACTGGCGTACGACGAGGCAGGAACGAGCCTCAACTACACCCGCATCACGGATGCCGACGGTTTCGCCTATTTCGCCCTCGCCGCGGGGCTCAAGGTGAAGTTCCGCGCCGACAACGGTCGCGTGCCGTACTACACCGAGATTGTGGCCACGCCGGCCTCCACGGCGCTCGACCTGCCGTCGTACTGCAGCGTCACGGTCGTGCGCAACGGCGCCCCCCTGGTCGGGGCGACGGTCCACCGGCTCGATGCGGAGGGAGTCGACACCGGCACCATCGCCATCACCAACGCGGCCGGCTTGGCGCGTTTCACGGTGCCGCCGGGGGTGCGCTCGCAGTTCCGCGTGACCTGCGACGGGCGCGACATCACCTCCGTGATCCAACGTGCCCCCGTCGTCTTCACCCTGCAGATTCCGCCGACCACGACGGTGACAGTGACCAAGGGTGGCGTAGCCCAGGGCGGCGTTGCCGTCTTCGTCCACGACGCGAGCGGTGCCTACACGGGCTACACGCAGAACACCGGGGCCGATGGGGTCGCCCGGTTCTGTCTCGATGCGGGGACGTCGGTGAAGTTCCGCGCGGACAACGAGGGGCTCGAGTCCTACACCGCCGTGGTCACGGCGCCCACCGCCGCGACGCTCGTGTTGCAGTCGCCGGAGATCGTCCCGGTGTTTTCCGCAGCCACACTGTTGCCGACGCAATTCGAGCGCGGCCAGCCCTTCACCTTGACCGTCTCCGGCGAGAAGATCGCCGCAGGTTCGGCGGCGATCGATTTCCTCTCCGCCCAGGGTGGCTCCATCTCGACGCTGGCGCTGGCCCCGTCGGGAGCCGACTGGGTGGCGACCGGCACCGTGCCGGTGAACGTGCCGCGCCTCGGCGGGGCGGGGGAGTCGGTCCCGGTGCCCGTGTCGATCAAGCTGCGCAGCTCGACCGGCAACGAGATCACCGCCGCCACGTCGTTCCCGCTGCTCAACGACACGACGCCGCCAACCCTGCAAATCGACCAGCCGACCACGGCCGAGATCGACGCGCCGACGACCGTGATTACCGGCCGTGTCGGGCGCGATGCGACGACGCTGGAACTGGTCGCGGGCTCCGCTGCCGCGCGCAGCGTCGCGTTTGATCCCGCCGACGGCCGCTTCAGCCTCGAGCTCGCGTTGGGCGAGGGGCCGAATGCCTTCACTCTGGTCGGCGCCGATTTCCTCGGCAACCGCACCGAGGTGCCGCTGGCGCTCACGCGGCCGGCCCGGGCGCCGGTGCTGGAGATCAGCCAACCCGCCAATCCCACCGATCCGGTGAAGACCACGACCATCAAGGTGGCCGGCACCGTGACCGATGCGAGTCCGGTCACGCTGACCATCAACGGCGTCCCCGTTAATTTGGATACGAAGGGCGCCTTCGCGGTCGACCAACCGCTTCTCAACGAAGGCGCGAACGTCCTCACCGTCGTGGCCGAGGATCGTCTGCGCCAGAAGACCACGCGGCAGTTCACCATCTACCGGATCACGCAGGCTCCGACCCTCGCGATCACGTTCCCCGCCGCCGATCCGTTCGTCACCCGGGCCAACCCGCTGCAGCTGGCCGGCACCGTGGGCAACGGCGCCACGAAGCTCACCGTCGCCGGCGTGGACATTGCCGACTTCGCCAACGGTGCGTTCTCGTGCGCGGTGCCGCTCAAGGAGGGCTCGAACGCGGTGCTCGTCGAGGTCGCCGATGTCGTGGGCAACACCCGGTCCGTCACCCGCACGGTCGTGTATGACAAGACGCCGCCGGCGTTCGTCGGTCTCTCTCCCGCCGCGGACTTCGTGACCAGGACGCCGAGCACGGTGCTTTCCGGCCGGGTCACCGACGGCCAATCCCTCTCGCTCAACGGCCAGGCTCTCGCGCTCGCGACCGACGGCTCGTTCTCGAAACTCCTGACGTTGGCCGAGGGCGCGACCATGCTGCGACTCGAGGCGACCGACGCGGTGGGCAACGCCGCCGTGATCACGCTCGTCGCGACGCTCGACACGATCGCCCCGGTGGTCTCGATCTCCGCGCCGCTCGATGGCGTGACGGTCGCCGCCGACTCGATCCCCGTCGCGGGCCTGGTCGACGACCGCAGCGCGACGCTGTCTGTCAACGGAGTGTCCGTCGCGAACACCGCGGGAGCCTATTCCACCACCGTCGCTCTGGTCTCGGCCGACACGACGATCGCGGTTCAGGCCGCCGACGCCGCCGGCAACACCGCGGCCACTTCGATCACGGTGCACCGCGACAAGACACCGCCCGCGGTGGTGATCACGTCGCCGGCGAACAATTCCAGCACCCGTGCCGCGAGCCTTCGCGTGGCGGGCACGGTGGACGATCGCTCGGCGGTCGTCACCGTCAACGGCCGCACCGCGGCCGTCGCCGCCGGGCGTTTCGAGATCACCGACCTCGCCCTCGACGAGGGGCTCAACCGTATTACGGTCGTGGCGACCGACGCGTTGGGCAACGCCTCCGAGCCGGCGACCGTACTGGTGACTTCCGACCGGACCGCGCCCGCGGCTCCCGTGCTCGATGCCGCGCCGGCCTACGTGCGCAGCGATCGCGTCACCCTGCGGGGCATGGCGGAGGCCGGTGCGACGGTCGCCATCGACGGCGGACTCGCCCCGGTCTCGGCGCCCGCGGACGGCGCGGGTGCGTTCAGCGCGACCGTCCTCCTCGCGGCCAACAAGGCCAACACCCTCTACGTCCGGGCCACCGACCAGCTGGGGAACATCGGCGATCCGCTCGTCTACAACGTCGTCGCCGACACCGTGGTGCCGGCGATCGCGATCACCCGGCCCGCCGCCGGGGCGAGCTTCACGACCTCCGTCATCGAGGTCTCCGGCACCGTCGTCGACGCCAACAATGGCACCGCGGTGACGGTGAACGGCACGAGCGTCAGCCTCTCCCGGCAGGGGCAGTTCGCCTGCAGGGTCACGCTGCCGAACGGCAACGGCCAGACCGTCGTCGTGGCGGCGACCGATCTTGCCGGCAACCAGGCGCAACAATCCCGCACCGTGAACATCGCGGATGCAGCCGGCGACGATGCGCCGCCGGTGATCGAAGTCCTTTCGCCGGCCTACGACGCGGTGGTCGGATCGCCGACGTTCACCGCCAGCGTGCTGGTCGTCGACGAGTCCCCGCTGAAGAGCATCACCATCGGAGGTGTCGCGGTTTCCGACCCGGATGGCGATGGACTCGTCACCGCGGAAGTCACCGCGGACGCGAAGGGCGAGTTTGTCGTCACCGCGACCGACACCGGCGATCGCGAAGCGAGCGTCACGCACCGGGTGAAACTGGAGAACGGCGCCCCGGCCGCTCCGGTGATCCAGCGAGTCAGCCCCGACGGTCCGACTTCGGAGTCTCAGGTGGTCGTGTACGCCACCGCCCCGGCGGGCCTGCGTTACGAGCTCACCGGCGGCATCCAGCCGCTGCAGAGTGGCACGGTGTCCGCCGACGGGCGCATCGTCGCCACGGTCGCCCTGGCGCACAACGCCACCAGTCATCTTTCGCTCACGGTGATCGGAGCAAACGGCGTCGCGTCTCCGGCTGCGGTTGTCGATGTCGTGCAGGACTCACTCGCCCCGGTCGTCGTCGCGACCACGCCGGCGAACCTCGCGCAGCGCGTGCCCACCGGTACGCCGATCACGATCGTCTTCAGCGAAGGGATCCGCTCCAACGCGCTCGGCGGTGTCGCCGTGCGCGCCGGCGGAGTGGCGATTGCCTGCACCACGACGCTCTCGAGCGACGCCAAGACACTCACGCTCGTGCCGCAGTCGGCCCTGCCGCAATCGGCGGCAGTCGAGGTTTCGCTCCCGGCCACCATCACCGATCTGGCCCTCAACCCGCTCGGGACGGCCTATCTGTTCAGCTTCGCGACCGCGGATCTGACCGCGCCCAAGGCGCCGACCGTGGCGCCCGTTGCCGAGCGGACGAATCAGCCCGGCCTCACCCTCACCGGCTCCGCCGAGCCGCTCACCCGCATCGCCGTGGCCGGAGCGGCGGCTGCTGTCCCCGCGACCGCGGATGCCCAGGGAAGCTTCTCCGTCGCGGTCACCCTCAAACGCAACGCGACCAACGAGCTGCTCGTCACGTCCATCGATGCGGATGGCAACAGCTCCCCGGCGACGAAGGTCACGATCTCCCACGACGACCAGCCGTTGGTCCTGCAGGCCTCCGTGCCGGCCGACGGCGCCACCGGTGTGGCCACCGGTTCCGCGGTCGCGCTGCGTTTCAACAAGCGCCCGGATCCGGCCACGCTCACCAATCTGGCCATCGTTCTCGGGCAATCCGCCGTCGCCTCTGCGGTCACGACGGACGACACCGAGGTGAAGCTCACCCCCGCGACTGCGCTCGAGGCCGGGAAGCGGTATGAAGTCGTGATCCCCGCCAACGTTGCCGACCTCTTCGGCAACCGGCTCGGCGAGACGCGTCGTATCGGTTTCACGACATTGGTCGCCGACGCGCCGGCGGTGCCCGTGATCTACACGGCCCAGCCGACCGGCGTCACGAATTTGCGCCGCGCCACAATCTCCGGTTTCGCGACTCCGGGCACCATCCTGCGTGTCACCGGCGGCGCCGAGGACTTCGATTTCCCGGCCACCGGCACCATCGACACCACCGGCCTGTTCAACCTGGAAGTGCCGCTGCGGATCGACGCGGTGAACTCGATCGCCCTCCAGACCCGCACCACCGACGGGCGGACCTCCGCCCCGGTCGCGGCGCTTGAGGTCCGGCAGGACTCGATCGCCCCGACCGTGGTCCGCACGACGCCCCAGTCGGGGGCGACCGATTTCCCGCCGCGCGACTTCGTCTTCGTCGAGTTCTCGGAGGCGATCAACGGCGCGGCCCTCTCCGGCACGGTGCCGGCGATCCGGCTGTTCGATGCCCAAGGCACGGCGGTCCCGGGCAGCTGGGCGCTTTCCGGCGAAGGGCGCGGGGCGACCTTCTATCCGCTCGCCGAGCTCACGGCGCGGACCCGTTACCGTCTGCAGGTGGCGAACACGGTGCGCGACCTCGCGGGCAATCCGCTCGGCACCACCGTCACGGTGGAGTTCACCACCGGCACGGCCGCCGCGGCGCGGCCCGAGGCCCCGGTGCTCGATCCGCTCGCCTCCAGTCGGACGACCGCGACCTCGGTCGTGATCACCGGCAGCGCCGCCGCCGGTGCGCAGATCAATGCCTACGGCGGGCAGGGTGGGGCGACGACCACCGCCGATGCGGCCGGACGTTTCACCACCACCATCAATCTCGTGCCCGACACCGCCAACGCGCTCGCCTTCGTCGCGGTCGTCGACGGCCGAGTGAGCGAACCCGCGACGGTCACCGTCACCCAGGTCAAACACGCGGTCGGCATCCGAATTCTGGCGCCATTGGCGGGCCGCCGTTATGCCTACGGCGCGATCGAGAAGGACGGCGTCCCGCAGGCCGGCGTGACCGTCTGCGGTGTGCTCGACGATCCCTCGGCGGTCGAGAGCGTGACGATCGGGACCGAGAAGGCGACGATCACCGGGCGCTACTTCTTCAAGCCGCTCAACCTCCCGGTGTCCGCCGGCGCGAGCACGCTCACGCCCACGCTCACAGCGGTGGCGCACCTGAAGGATGGCAAGACGATCGAGTCCTCGGTCGCCATCGAGCTCGCCTATGAGGCGCCGGGCACCGACACCCATCCGCCGGTGCCGCATTTCATCTTCCCGGAACCGGGCGAGGTGCTCGGCGGCGAGGTGGTCGAGTGCCTCGTCACCGTGGAGGAGAACGCGTTGCTCTCCACCGTCTACATCGACCGCGTGGCGGCCCATCAGGTGGTGGGCAACATCCTCTTCATCTGCGCTGCGCTGAAACAGGGGGCCAACACGATCAACGTCGAGGCGACCGACGGCACCGGGCTCGTCGGCACGGCTTCCGTTGATGTCGTCTGCGACTCGGTCGGTTTCGACAAGGCGCCGACGGTGGTGCCCGTGCCGGCCGTGACCGGTGACCGGGTGGTCGAGCTCAAGGGCACCGCGGAGCCGGGCAGCACGATTGTCGTGGTCAACGGCCTCGTGCCGGTGCGCGCGACGGTCGGGGCCGATGGCGCGTATTCGGTCCGCGTGCCGCTCAACCCGAACACCGCCAACCACCTTCGCGTCGCGATGGTCGACGCCGCGGGTAATCTCTCGCCGGTCACGGTCGTCGACATCGAGCACGACGACGCGCCGCCCGCGATCCTCTCCACGAATCCCGCTGGCGGACAGTCCGGCGTGGCGCAGAACGCCGTGATCGAGGTCGTCTTCTCGGAAGCGATGGCCGCCGAGTCCGTCACCGCGCCGGGCGCGGTCGTCGTGACCAGCGCGCGCGACAAGGCCGTCGAGTGCAACGCGCTGCTCTCCGCTGACGGCAAAACGCTCCGCATCACGCCGAAGTACAAGTTCAGCCGCGGCGACACGGTCGCCGTGAGCCTGGCGGCTTCGCTCGCCGACACCCACGGGCTCACCCTCGGGCGCAGCCATTTCTTCAACTTCGCGACGGTCAACCACCAGACGACCGTCTCCGGCATCGTGGTCGATCCCGAGCTCGGGCCGCTCGGCGGCGTCCGGGTCGGTCTCCTCGGGACGAACCTCTCGCAGCTCACCTCGAGCTTCGGCACGTTCATCCTCGACGATGCCCCGGTTGGCGACCAGATCCTCTACGTCGACGCCCGACCGAGCACCACCAACGGGGTCGTGGCGCGCAGCGACGGCCGCCAGTTCAACTACCTGGAGTTCCTCGTCCCGGTCCGCCGCGACGCCGACAACTCGCTCGGCCGGCCCATCTTCATGGTCGACACCGACCTCTCGACGGCGACCCGGATCGAGCAGACCGGTTCCGCCAACGTGCTCACGTTCAAGCCGGCCACCAAGGACCTCGCCGGCTTCTCCATCACCTACGACGGCGGCTTCGTCCGGTTCGCCGACGGCACCACACGCGGCAACCTCACCGCCACGCGCATCGCGCCGGCGAACATTCCCGACCGGCTGCCGTCCGGAGCCATCCCGCACTTCCTGGTCGAGATCGGCCCGGACCGCATGGTCTTCGACCACCCGGCGACGCTCAGCTTCCCCAACGTCTACAACCTCGCCGCCGGCGCAGAGGTGATCGTGTTCCACTTCAAGTACGGCATGCACAACTTCGTCGAGCTCGGCCGGGCGAAGGTGGGCAACGACGGCATCGCCGTCACCGGCTCGATCCTCACCGAAAGCGGTTTCGTCGGCATCGTCCCGGCCGACGCCGCGGTCGACCTCACCCGCAACATCCTCAGCGGCCGCGTGGTCGACGCCGGAGGGCAGGGGATCGCCGGGGTTTCGGTGAACGCGATCGCCGGCGACACGTACGTGGTCACCGACTCGCAGGGCAACTACTCGATCCCGCTGCCGGACGTGCGTCTCGAGTACGTCCGCACCTTCGCCACCGTCACAACCGACCTCGGTGCTCGCACCGGCGGCGCGCCCAGCGTCGTGTTCCAGTCCGAGCTCGTGACGCTCGGCGCGTCGGGCGTCACGAAAGTCCCCGACATCCGGATCGAGAGCTTCTTCCTGGGCGGCAGCATCCGCTATGTGGCCGCCGACGGTTCACACATCTCAAGCCGTGCCGGCGACGGGTTGGTCTTCAACGAGGCCGGCGAACTCGTCTCCCTCGATGCCGCGACGATCAACAACGTCGACATCTTCGTCTACCGCCGGACCAGCGCCGCCGGTGAAGTGCCGCAATACGACTCCGAGCCGTACATGCGCACGAAGGCCGACCTGCCCCGCTTCGAGGACATCGCCGACACCTACGACAGCTCCTATTACCTGTCCTTCCTCGGCACGCTGAAAGCGACCGATGCACAGGGCGCGAAGCAGACCGGGCCGACCCCCAAGGCGGGCGACGTGGTCAAGATCGTGGCCTTCGACGCCAAGACCGGTTTCTACGGCGAGCAGGATCTCACGATCCCGTCCGCCTCGCAGGGCCGGCCGGGCGCCACGCCACTCGACGTGATCGTCAACCTCGAGCTGCGCCCGCCGCAGGTTTCCCTCGACATCAACCGCGTGTTCTTCCTCGAGGGCATCCGGCGCCGCGCCAACGTGCCGCACCGGGGCATCGCCTTCACCGACGACGAGTACGTCGAGATCAAGACCGCGTGGAAGACTCCGGCGGCCACTCCGCTCGACCGCGCCGAGCTGTCGATGTCCGGCCGCCTGCGGGTGACCTCGGTCGACTACCAGACCGACTATTCCTTCACCGTGCGCGGCGGGGAGCATTTCCGGGTGCTCGAGCTGCGCGAGGCGTTGGTGGCCGATCGGCTCTCGATCCTCCAGCGCGACACCGATGTCGGCATCGAGACGATCTCGGTCTCCCGCGATGGCTCCTTCACGAATGCCTCGCTGCTGCCCCTCGCGGTGCGCACGGACACCTACGGCCTCGCGGCCGGTGCCACCGCCGTGGCGGAGACCACGAGCAAGAACGTCGAGCTCTACATCCTGAACCTCACGCTGGCCGCGAATGGCGCCGACCTCGACGTCTACGGGCGTTTTCTCCCCGGTCGCAAGGTGCGCATCGGCGGCAAGGAGCTCGTCGCCGATGAAACCGGCAAGTTCGCCGACAAGCTCTCCGGCCTGACCGGCGGGATCGGCGTGACCGCGGGTGACAGCGTCGAGAGCGTCTATGGCGAGGTGCGTGCGCCGCACATCCGGGCGCTCACCGACGTGCCGCCCGGCCTGGTGCCGAGCACCGGAGGGCAGGGGACACGCGTGGTGATCAACGGCGAGAACTTCAGCCCGGTGCCGGACGACAACAAGGTCTCCTTCAACGGCGCCGCCGCGCCGGTCGAACACGCGAGCGAGACCGAGCTGGTTGTCACCGTGCCGGAGTTCGCGTCGTCCGGCGATGTCACCGTCACCGTCGCGGGTCGCAGGTCCAACGGCGTGCACTTCGAGTTCTTCTCGATCGGCATCAACAACGGCTCCTTCGAGGATGGCACCTTCCGCGGCTTCACGCTCGAGGGCAGTGGGCAGGTGGTCGAGCAGTGGAAACGGGTCAGGCCCACCCACAACACCTACATGGCCTTCCTCGACACGATGGAGAATCCCCGCGACGGCGTGAGCACGCTCACCACCGACGAGTTCGAATTGCCGACGGATGCGAAGCGATTGCTCTTCGACTACAACCTCGTCGCCACCGCGTTGCTCAACGCCCCCAAGACAGTGCTGGAATTCTACATCGTGGCCGGCTCGAAAACCATCCAGGTCGGCGATCTGTTCGACGGCGTCACACTCGACACCAATTCTGCGGTGTCCGGCTTCGAGGAAGGCAGCGGATTCCGCACGGCTGTGGTGAGTCTTGGAAATCCGGAGATCCCGAAAGGACAGCGCATCCGTCTCCGCATCGTGCTGAAAGGCCGCGGCGCCTTGCCGGAATTCATTCCCGGGATGAACCGCTACGACCACAATCCCATCGGCGCGGGGAAGAATCAGGGCACGGGCCTGTTCCTGGACAACTTCAGGTTGTCCTTCGGCAACGAAGCGCCGCTGGCGCCGCTGGATCACTCGTTCATTGCAACCAGATCGGATGGCACCGTCGCCGAGGTGTCCATCGCCGCACCGGGAGTGCTGCCCGTCGATGCCCGGGTGTACATCTATGGGCTCAATGCCAACGTGGTGTTCAGCGCGGATGTGACTGCTGGGGGCGGCGTCGAGTTCCGGCGACCGTGGGTCGAGAAGGAACGCGCGCTGGAAATCCTGATATCCTACGCCACGCCCTCCGGCGAAGGCGGCAGAGTCTTCGCCCCGCAGACCTTCCTTCGGATCGACCGATGAAGACCGCCGGCGCACTTCCGAATGGGATCAATCCGATCTCGGGTTCGATCATGCGAACCTTGCTGTCCTTCTGCCGCAGAAGTCGGGCCGTCGGACCCGTATTCGGCTTCTTCGCGCTCTGCAGCAGTGCATTTGCCGAGGCGAATCGCCTGCCGGTCGTTGGCAGTGCCTCCTTCCAGCTCAAGGAGGACTCAGGCCCGTTCCGCGGCAGTCTGGCTCCCTTTGCCTCCGACCCCGATGGGGACGAGCTCATCTTCACAATCACAGGCGCGCCTTCGAAAGCAGGGATGGGATTCAGTCTATCACCCGACGGTACGTTCGTTTACACTCCGGCGCGAAACGCAAACGGCTCCGATTCGTTCACCTTTGCAGTCGGAGACCGGAGCGGAGAGGTCACCACGGGGGTTGCCACGATCGAGATTGAACCGGAGAACGATGCTCCGACCCTCAAGGTTCTCGATCTCCCGTTGATCTTGGAAGATGGTGACGACGAGGTCAAATTCCAGGCCAGTGATGTCGACGGTGACGATGCCTTCGTCTTCGAAGTATCGACCAGACCCGAGCATGGAACGGTGTCACCCGAAGTATCGAACACCGGCGTCTTTCGCTACAAGCCAAACGAGGACTACGACGCGGGAGACCGGTTCGAGGTGACCGTGAAAGACCTCAAGGGTGCGACTTCGGCGCCAACGAAGGCGTCAATTCTCATCATAGCGGTGAATGATCGCCCTCAGGTTCCAACGGGCGCGCTCGCGATAGCGGTCGAGCCCAACCGGATCGTCACCGGTCAACTGGAAGCCAGTGATGTCGACAACGACGCGCTGACATTCGAGATCCGCGGGGGAAAAGGCCAGGTGGCCCTCGACGCCAAAACTGGAAAGTTCACCTACACACCTCCGACTGATTTCGTCGGCGTCGATAGCTTCGGTTACGTCGCGAAAGATCAGGCGATGATGGAGTCGACAATGCGGACCATCAACGTTCGCGTGGGGTTCGATGGACGGGGTATCGTGGCTGACACCATGGAATCGGCGGTCGCGACGGCCGACTTGGTCGGTACGGGAAGCGAGATCCGCGTCGCCCCGGCTGTTCAAGGGGGGCTGACAGGCGGCGCGTCCGATCAGGCGGTGGACATCGTGAATCGCCGCTTGTACGTCCTCCGGCAGAACCAGCTTGAGGTCTATACGGTGGACCCGACCACGAGTCCGGCCAAGGTGCTCTTCCTTACGTCAACGAAGGCTTCTGGGACGAAACTTGCGCTCTCTCCGGACGGGCGCACGGCATATATCGGGCGGGTGGGGGCCGTGGAATCGATCAATCTCTACCAGAGCTATGGCCCGAATTCCAAGGAGGGGGGGCGAATCAAAGAATTCGAGGATCGGCAGGTATTCGGGTTCACCCCTGCACGGGCCGTCGGCGCAATGGCGGTGCATCCGGCCGGAGACCGGCTGCTTGTCTACATCGACATGCTCGACAAGGACAAGAAGTTGGACCTGACCAACATCTTGGTGCGCTCAGACTACCATGGACGGATTGATCCGATGCAGTTGAGTGAGAGCCAGTTCCTCCCAGCCGATTACGGTTACCTGACCCAGCTCGACATCTCAGGTTCATCCGCGCTCCACGGGGCCCCGGCCTCACCGGCGAGTTTCTCTGAGCCGCTGGATCTCAAGGCCAAGCTCCTGGCCCCGGAGAAGATCGTCGCGATCGGAATCCGCGGCATTGCGTTCACCCCGGATGGGAATTGCGCCTTCTTGCCGGCAGTCGGAGCGCAGCGGCCGCGAGCGACCGCATTTGGCGTGATGCCAACCACCGACGAGGGCAGCGGTGGGATCGTGGTCTTGAATGCAAAACCGAAGGTCGACGGGGATCTAGATCTTGGGTTGCTCGGCTTCATCCCGACCACGGAGAAGGGCGACGACTCGGATGCACTCCGCCGCAAGGTGATGGCCGAGGGACAGAAGATCGTCCACCCGCTGGTTCTCTCGGCGAGAGAATGGCAGAGCGCCGCCACGGAAGAGTTCGCATTGGCGGCAACGAATCAGTTCACGGTCTTGCCCGCCCTCAGCATGTTGATCTTCGCCACGAATACCCGCTGGATGCTGGAGGATTCGTTCATCGATTATGGAAACATGACCGCATACGCCGAGCTCTATCCTCGCGATATGGTCGGCGCATCCAGTGTGGCCATCAACCACGCCGGGGATTTCGGGGTCGTCACCATGCAGGACACGAACAACCTCGGCCTGCTTGAATTGCGGCCGGACAAGACGCTCGAGGGCTTGATCAACCCGCGGAACTTCAACTTCTCGATCAAGCGGGGAACCGGGAAGACCATCAACAACTACGACGCGGTGCTCGATTCCAAGAGCCCGCATCTGCCGTACAACTGGGCCTATCCGCAAGATGCGACGTTCACCTCGGACGATTCGCGACTCTATATTGGAATGGCGGGCGGCGTCCCTAAATCCGACCGGACGAATGTGTTCGGCACGGCAGACGCCCTTGCACTCGCCTCCGAGCGGGATAAGCCGAACAGCGTCTTCCTTGGGGGGGATCCGCTCGCGGGGTTCGATGTGCACACCGGTGGTTTCCGTTCGCCGCGTCTCGCTTCTGGTTTGATGACTCTCGACTCCGATCGGGACCTCCTTTCCGACCAACTGGAGGCGTACAACCGCTGGAACTCCCAGCGACACCTGCCGACGCCGACCGAGAAAGCGGCGCTGCTGGTCGCAAGTGCCGACCTGAATCACATCTCCGACCCGACGGTGTCTGCGGGAATGGGGGAGACCATGCGTGATGTCGGATATTTCCTTCCCGCCAAGGGCGTGGGCTACCGGCGAGTCCTGTTCTCCGCGGCATCGGCCGGAGTCAATTTCGGGAGTCGTGGTGCGGTCACCACAATCGAGCAGATCGGACTGCAGTGGCACGAAGCCTATCTTGCCGGATTGGCGGACCGCCAAACCACGGCTGCGATCACACGGCCCTATTTTCTCATCGGGCTGCTGGGGGTTCCTGGATCGGGTTCTCCGCAAGCGGCGGATGGGGATGCAGTGAGCTACGCGGAGCGAGCCGGCGCTGAAGTCGACTTTCCCTATTTGTCGAAGGACTCCGATCAGATCCACGATTTCGTCCCGGGAAACACCACTGCGAAGCCCACCAATGGTTCGGCCGAGTCGGTCGACGGGTTTGACTCGGTCAATACAATCGCGCTGATCCGCTTTCTGCTGGCGCGGGTGCAAGTGAAGCGGATCGAGATGGATCCAATCGTCATCGAGGATTTCCTGCCGGAGGACCTGCGCAAGGATCCGCGTATCGTCGCGCGCGGTTGGCGCAAAGAGTCCCCGGCATCTGGCCTCGTGGCGCCGCGCCGCGACCTCGACGACCATATGATGGTCTCGTTCGGAAACACGGGGGTAGATATCGATGTCGATTCCGACAACAATGGCCGGGTCGACCGAAGTTCTGTCGAAGACGCCATCGAGGAGCGATCCGACGTCTTGGGTCTTTTCGTTCCCGCGAGCTGGGGCGATCACGACAACGACGGGATTCCCGATTTCGCCGATGGTTACAACCTCATCCCCGGCAATGCGGTGGATGGGGCTTGTGCGGAGTTCTCGAGAATGGTGATCACCTTCCCGGATGACTTCGATCTCCAGCACCTGAGTTTCCGCCTGACCTATTCGGCCTCGGACCCGACAAAGGTCACAGTCAAGGACCCTGAGGCTCACCTGTTCGAGCTCCCGCGTGATGGCACCTTCCGTGTGTGGATGAAGAATGGCAACGTCGCGCGAGACAGTCGCAGCCTCGACCAGGGCGGCGATTACGTCGCATCGGGAGTCTGGTATGCCGCGACGAGCGTCAAGGCGGTTTCCGACGGTGCACGGTCCTTCACCGCCTATATTGAATCTGTTGATCCAGAAATTCTTGCCGGAAAGCGCGAATTCGTGCTGGAGGTCAAATCGGACTCCGCAGACGAGAGTGGCATCCTGCAGAACCGAGACTCGGTTTTTGTTTCCACCGCAGTCCCCCCTCAACTCATCGCCGATCTCAATCGCGACAAGCGGATGGAGCCGCAGGCTGCCGACGCCAACAGCGTGCGGAATCCGTTGGTCCTCAGATGCAATACCAACGACGACGATCATGACGGTTTTGAGGATGGCTGCGACGACGTCGTGAACGGCGCTTCCGACGCCAAGGATCTCGTTCCCTTGATCGTGAATATCGGCCCGGTGCTCAGAGAATTGCCCAACGACGGGTCCGTTTCCTGCCAACTGACTCAAGAAGACGGCGCCGTCAGCTTCGTTTATACCAATCTTCTCGCATCGGCTGCATTGGATTTTGCGAGCTATGCCGATACGCCGACATTCGGTCCCAATCGTGACCAGAAGTTGAGCGAAGCCTCGGTCTCGTGGACTTCATGGAAGGGAACCGCCCTGAACGACGAGTTCCTTAAGGGGATTAGGGAGAACGACCAGTGCGTGTTGCTGCTCGAGGGACGCAAGGAGAGCCACAACCCGCTGGTGCTACGAATATTCTGGGGAACGAAGGAGGTCTATTCCACGAAATTCCATTTGGCTTGGGCGAATATCGTGAAGGATACCGACGGTGACGGAAAAATTGATCTAGTATGGGATACCGCCATCACGGAGACGAAGATGGCATTGTGGAATGCCGCGTATGAATCGAACCATCCGGCGGTACCGAAGGAGGTCAAGCCCGGCGTGCTGATCGACTTCTATGAGTCACATATGGCGACAAAGAGAGACTTCGTCGCCGAAGACTCGCGGAATTTCTATTTTAGGATAATTGATCCGGGTGCAAATCAGGATCCCGCCCAACCGGAGACGGTTTATGCTAACTGGTACACAACCGACGGGAGCGGAAAGACCGACGATCGGCCGGCCGACGGCAAGGATCGCGTCGCGCTTGTCGAAACGGGCGGCAACACCGCCGTATTTGTGTCGAAGGCATTGGCCATCGTCTCCGACACCCGAGACGCAGAGTTTTCAGTATTCCGCGGAGATGACCTCGGGACTGTTTCTCGTGGCGATGTCAATCACCCCTTCCGCCGAGCCAAGGTGAATGGCGTTATGAACCTCAGCTATCGCAGCACTGCGAACAGCACGGCAGTACTGCGTGCTCCGGTCTTCGATAGAGATCATGCAGTGGTGGTGCCATTGATTATCGTCACTTACAAGGACCCGATCAACAAAGCCCCATACGTATCCCCTGCAGAGATTCTAGATCTTGTCGCCTCGGCAAATCGCCGATGGGCCCCGGCTGGGGTGATGTTTGTGGTCGAAGAGAACCACGTGAGAGAGGTGCCGCAAGGGTTACTTGGGCCTTCCGGCAAAGGTTTCTGGGTCTATGGTGGTGGAGCCAATGAGCAAGGCAACAACTGGGACGTTGACGAGAAAGCGCTCTGGGCAGATTTGAAGAGTACCACCAGTCGTTCGGACGCCATCTTTGTTGTTTTCGCAGAAATCGATCCAGCTGCGCATACTAGCGCCTGGGCAATTGACTATCATAGATTTGCATCAGGAGACTTCTATGGTGCAGGGAATCGCGTCGCAATCGTTGAGGGCAGCGGTGTCGCACGGTTGGATGCCAATAGAGATATCGGCATAGGAGACGATACCGCGTTCTCCTGGGATGGCTACACCTTGGCGCATGAGTTGTATCACGTAATGTACAATCGCGGCGATTACCTGGACTTCGCATTTCAATACTACTTTACGTTTAATACATACGGATCGTTCGCATCACCGCTCAATGGCGACCCTCGCTATATCAAGAGAATACATCCACATACCATTGAGTGGGCGCAAAAAAGGCCGACGATCGTAGGTGCCTCACCAAGCTCGAGCACAATTGGACTCTACGACTTCGATACAACAACGGGGAATGCCTTTTTCAGGAAACCCAACGAAACCGATTGGTCCAAATGATCCGTATATTTCCGATACTGACTCTCGCATTGGCGTTTCTAGTTGAATGCAGCGGGCGAGAGCTTTCTGCCGAACTCGCGACGGCTGTTGGCCTAGCAGGCAGTCTCGATCCATCTCATATCGGAGAGGCGCAGTACAAGCAGTTGATTGCCGAGATCGAGAAAGACCCAGGGAGAACCAATCGGGCGTTACTGGCTGCGCTCGACAAGATGGCAGACGATGACATGATCCTGCAGATTCGACTGATTGGAGTCGCAAGATTGGCAATGAGTGACCCGGTTGGATCAAGTGCCGTACTCGCGAAATATCACGAAAAGGTCCGCGCTAGGCTTCCAGCGGGTAGGGCGACAGCGAACATAGGAGCGCGGGGCCTATTGGTTGAACGCGCCCGGGAGAATATGGAACTCGCTGAGGAGTATTGGGATAAGCTCGAGAGAGAGAATCCAGCGCAGAACCTAGTGCCGATCAAAGGCCGTGACCTTGATGATGCCGACCTGGATCTTCGCGATGCGGTATATCGGCTTGTGGGTAGGACGTCGCACCCGGAACGATGTGGTGCGGTAGTCCAGAAGCATCCGGCGGAGGCTAATGCGATCGCATTGAGAGACCTTGAGCGTACGGATTCAGAACAATGGATTTCTCAATATCTGGCGCACATGCTTGTACGCTATTCCAATAGCGATGCGGAGGGAGCAAGGATGGTGCTTCAACGCACCATCGAAATCTGCGACCGCGTGACCAAGAAGGCCGAAGAAAAATTCGCACGAACAGGAGACCGATTTGACCGAGATATGATCGAATACCTCAAACTGATGGAATCGCTGTTCAGGGAAGAGCTTCAGAAGCTGGATCAGCGCCCTCCTGCCGGGACCACCATCGTGTCGCCGACTCCGAAAGCGACGAGTGCCCCAGCGAAGGGCGAGACCATGGCTCCGAACGGTCGCCATTGGTTTCCCATCGCTGGTGGAATTGCCACGCTGGGACTCCTCCTATTCCTAATCTGGCGAAGGCTGAAGCGCACTGCGTAGCTCCAATGTGAACCATACCGACTCAAGGGGGATCGCGTCCAGACGAAGGGCGGATTGAAGGGGGCAAACCCGAATGGCGCTAAGTTAAGGCCAACTGCCGTTGGCCGTAGGCTTGGCGCCGCGAGTGAAAGGCCGGCCAAACTCTTGCTTAACTTAGCGCCATTCGGGTCAAACCCTTACTCCTAACTCCAAGGCAGTCCTCGCAGCGCACTGGATTACCGTCTCGGCGCTGGCCGACTTTGGGGTTCGCGGGAGCGAAGGGATAGGGGAGAAATCGATTGTCATCGGCAGTTCCTCCGTATCGCATTTCGGCACTGATGAAGCGCGCAAGTCTGGTCCTTACGGTCGCGGCCTGGTGGTGTGTGGGAGCAACACCAGGAATCGCTGCATCCATGAACCAGTACGGCAGTCTGGGCGCCTTCGAGGAGGCGGTGGCGAAGGAGATCTTCGTCGAGTCGTTCAACGCCGTACCGAACACCAACACCGCGAGCTTCGCCGGCAATGGCTTCTCGGTCGATATCAGCGCCGGCACCGGAGACCTTCTGCCCGGCAGTTTTGCGATCGGCTCCAACTATCTGACTACGGAAGAGCCGGCATCCGTCACCTTGGAATTCGTCGGCGGAGCACCGACCGCGGTCGGTGGGAATTTCTTCCGCAACAGCATCGAGGATGACTTCGTGGCCTCGACGATCGATTTCGTCCTGGCGGATGGCAGCACCTTTCACCTGAACCTGGTTTCCATGGACCAGATGCCGTATCTGGGGTTCTTCACCGACGCGGCCAATCCGTTCACGTCGATGACCATCTCCGCGCAGCAGACCGACGCGTACGTGGGACTGGACAACTTGGCGTTGGGTTATGCGGTGATCCCGGAGCCGGCGACGTACGCCTTCGGCACCGGCTTGCTGGCGCTGGGTATGGCCTGGTGGCGTCGGCG
>JAEXPG010000382.1 GCA_023447015.1 Verrucomicrobiota bacterium | reverse complement strand
CCATCATCCAGGTCGTTCGCCGCCTCGAGGAGGAGGGCGAGATCAGCCTCGAAGCCCAGGAATCCAATGTCGTTGTCTAAACTCGTCGTCTTCGATCGCCCCCTCCAAGGCGCCACCGCCGTGGTCCGGGCCCGCACCCGCAACCTCACGGAGGCGGAGCTGCTGGACCTGCGCGAGCAGGCGCGCCGCGAGGGAGCCGAGGATACGCGGCGCTTTGCCGACGCGCAGATCGTCGAGATGCGTTCCGAGGTGCAGCAGCTCAACGAGAGCCTCTTCGAGGCGCTCCGCCAGGCGGAGACCCGCATGACCGACCAGGTGCGCGCGGCGCTGCCCGGGCTGGCGGTCGAGATCGGCCGGCGGTTGCTCGCCGGCTGGGAGCCGCCGGTCGAGGTCGTCGCCCGGATCTGCCGCGAGGCGCTCGACGAGCTCTTTCCGGAGACCTCCGGCCTCGAGTTGGTGATCTCCTCCCGCGACGCCGAGCTGCTCGAGAAGCTCAACCCCGGCTGGCTGGCCGAGTTCCCGGGATTGAAGATTGCCGTCGATGCGAACCTGCACCCGGGCGACTGCCTTGTCCGCAGCCGTTTCGGCGTGGTCGACGCCCGGGGCGCAACCCGCCTGCGCGCCCTCCAGGAGAGCCTGGCCCATGGCTGAGCCCAGCTTCGCCGAACCGATTCCTTCCGCCCCCGCAACTCCCTTGCCGCGACCCACCCAGTGAGCACCAACCTCGAGCCTTTCGTCCACGATCTCGCCGCCCGTATTCAGCGAACGGTACCGGTGGAACGTGCCGGCCGCGTCACCGGGGTGGCGGGGCTCATCGTGGAGGCGGACGGCCCGAATGTCGGGCTCGGCGACATCTGCCAGATCAAGTCGGAGCGTGACGGATCGTCGCTGCTCGCCGAGGTCGTCGGCTTCCGCCACCACACCGTGCTGCTCATGGCGCTCGGTGAGATGGAGGGGCTGCACGCCGGCTGCAAGGTCGTCGCCGGCGAGCGCCCGCTGCTGCCCGAGCCCGGCCCCAACCTCCTCGGCCGCGTGCTTGACGGTCTGGGGCGGCCGATCGACGGCGGCCGTTTCCTCCCACCGGTGGTGTCCGCATCGACTTCGCGGCCCAACGCCCTGCGCCGCGAGCGCATCAAGGAGGCGATCCCCACGGGAATCCGCGCCGTGGACACTTTCATCCCCCTCGGCCGCGGCCAACGTGTCGGCCTCTTCGCCGGCTCCGGCGTCGGCAAGTCCACGCTGTTGGGCATGATGGCGCGCGGCGTCCAGGCCGACATCGTCGTGGTGGGGCTGGTGGGCGAGCGCGGCCGCGAAGTGCGCGAGTTTCTCGAGAAGGACCTCGGCGAGGCCGGACTGAAACGCAGCGTGGTCGTCGTCGCCACCTCCGACCAACCGGCGCCGCTGCGGGTGCGCAGCGCCTTCACCGCCACGGCGATTGCCGAGGCCTACCGTGAGCAGGGCAAGAGCGTGCTGCTGCTGCTCGACTCCGTGACCCGTTTTGCCATGGCGCAGCGCGAGATCGGGCTGGCCGTGGGCGAGCCGCCGGCGACGCGCGGCTACACACCTTCCGTCTTCTCGCTGCTGCCGCGGTTGCTCGAGCGGGCGGGCACCGGCGAGCACGGGGCGATCACCGCGCTCTACACCGTGCTCGTCGAGGGCGACGACATGAACGAGCCCATCGCCGACGCCGTACGCGGCATCCTCGACGGCCACATCGTGCTCTCCCGCGCGCTCGCCAACTCCAACCACTATCCAGCGATCGACGTGCTCGACAGCGTCTCGCGTCTCAGTCGCGACATCTGCACGCCGCCCGAGCTGGACACCGTGGCGAAGGCGCGCGAATCGCTTGCCGTCTACCGGCGCAACGAGGACCTCATCACCATCGGGGCGTACCCGAAGAACTCGAACCCGCTGGTCGACCGGGCGATCGAGCTGCGCGAGCCGCTCACGAAATTCCTCCGGCAGGGGGTCGACGAGTTCGCCCGCCGGTCCGATGCCTTCACCGCGCTCAAGCGCATTGTCGGATGAAAAAGTTCCGCTTCACCCTCGAGCCGGTCGCCACCCTGCGGAATCTCCAGGAGATGCGCGCGAGCGACGCCTTCGCCAAGGCCAACCAGGCGTTGGCGGATCGGGTGGCGGCACTGGAGCGGCAACAGCTGCGCGTGGCGCAGTTTGTGGAGTCGCTCATCGTGCGCCGCACCACAGGCCTGCCGGGGACGATGCACGCCTCGTTCATGCAGGCCTACCGGACTGAGCTGGCCGAGGAGAAGGTGGCCGCCGAAGCCCGGGCGAAGGCCGAGCAGGAGCAGGAGGCGGCCCGCCAGCGTTGGATCGAGGCGCACCTGCAGGTCCGCCTGGTCGAGAAGTTGCGCGGGCGCGCCCGCGAGCGTTTCCAGACCGAACTCGTCCGCTTCGAGCAGCGACAGCTCGACGACCGGCTGCCGCGCGGAGGCCTCTTTCCTGAGGAGTCATGAACATCCTGACCAAGCCCTGGTTTGCCGCCGTGCTGATTGTGCTGCTTCAGCCGGCGGTGAGCGTCTTCCTCGTGCTCCAGAGCGCGCCCGAAATCGTCAAGTCCGTCGCGGCCCAGGCGGGCGAGTCCGCCGCCGAGACGATGCGACCGCGGGAGGCCCGTCCTCCGTGGGACATGTGGACGCCCGAACTCGAGAAGCTCGCGAAGGAGCTCCGGGAACAGCGCGAGAAGCTGCGCGAACGCGAGCAGGCCGTGGTCCAGCGCGAGACCCGTCTGGAGTCCGAGGCGGCGGAGCTCGCCCGCACGCGCCGCGAGATCGAGTCGCAGCGCGCCGAGATCAGCAAGCTGCTCACGGCCGTCGGGGTGGATGAGATGAAGAATCTCAAGAGCCTGGCCCAGACCTATTCCAACCTCACGCCGAAGGCCGCCGTGGCGATCTTCGCCGAGATGGACGACACGACTGTCGTCAAGATCCTCTCACTGATGAAGGCCGACACCGTCGGCCCGATCTTCGAAGAAATGTCGAAGGACAAGAGCGAGAAGAACAACCAGGCCCTGCGCGCGGCCACGCTTTCGGAGCGGTTGCGCCTGATGAAGGCCGCCAAGTCCACCGCGGGGTCCTGAGACTCCGCTTCGCATCCTCAGCTCCCGGCACCGTCTGCGCGGTGCCACCACCGGAAAGAAAGAGGTGTCATATGCAGGTCTTCTTCTCGCCGCCGCCCGCCCCAGTGCCCGCGGGCGCAACTGCCAATTCCGCGTTTCCCTCGGCCGAGGGCGGCGACGGTTCGGATTCGTTCGCCTCAATGCTCGACTCGCACACGGGGCAACCGGCCCCAGGGGAGACGGAGCCCGGTGCCACCTGCGCGCCGTCCGAGACAGCGGAGGACACCCTCGGCTTGGATGCGGACCCGCAGGTCCCGGAGTCGGAGGACGACTTGGCGGATGCCAGGATCCCGGAGGTGGAGGTCGAGTTGTTCGCGCTGCCGCAATTGCTCGTGCCGCTGCCGCAGCCCGCGGGGGAGGTGGAACAGGTGACGACCCTGTCGGCGCCGAGTGCGGAACAGCCTTTGCCGCAAACGCAGCCGGCCGTTCCAGCTCCGGTCGACGATGGCACCGAAACGGTGGAGCGTTCGTCTGGCGCCGAGGTGACAACGGGATTCGCGGGCAAGGCCGCGGCGACGCCGGCGGCTGCGACGGTGCTACCCGGTGTGCGGCCGGCATTGGTGCGGCCGGAACGTTTTGCCCCTCGCCCGTTGGTCCCCGAAAAGGATCCTTCCGCCTCGGTTGATCCGGCCACCGGTGGGATTCCGGCCAAACAAGTGTCGACCGACCGCGCGGCGACCCCCTCGGCCGTCGCGCAGGTGCCGGTGGTCGCCGCGGCGATCGCGGGTGCTGCTGCCGAAGCCTTCGATGCCCAGCCGGGGGAGGCGGTGGCGCCGGAGGTGGCCGCCACAGGGTTCTCATCGCCGCAGCCGTCGGAGGTGCAGACCCGAACCGACGCGGTGACGAGCCCCCTGACGATCCACCGCTCCCGGGCCAACCCCTTGCCCCTGCTGCAGGGGTTGCGCGTTGTGGTGGCTTCGGTGGACGCAGATCCTCCGCCGGCTGGGGATTCCGGAGCGACTTCGGCCGTTTGTGACTCCGTTCCGCCGACGATCCCGAGTCCGGTGATGGCAGCTCCGACTCTTGCTCAGGTGCTGGTGGAGAGCGGTGTTGGTGTGGGCCGCAGCAATCGCACCACGGTTCCGGGCTCCACTTCCGGCAAGTCGGCAACGGTGCCGATCCCAGTGGTGGCGGCCGGTAGCCCGCTTCCGGCCGCGTCCCAAGGGGATCTCATCGCGGTTGCACCGGAGTCGGCGCTCCCGACGGGGAACGTCGAGGTGCCTGTGGCGGAGCCGCAGCTGCCGATGGAGAAGAACGTTGCGGCGCGCACCGATGCGCAGCGTGCAGTGATCTCCATCCGGGGAGAGGCGGAGGTCCCAGCGGCCCCACGGACGGAGACGGGCCGTACCGTGGATTCGACTCCCATGGCGGAGCGCGGAACGGGCCAGCTCAAGGCGCTGGTGGTTTCGCCTGATTCAAGTGTGTCACTGTCGGCTCCGGTGGTTGATTCTGTTGTTCGGGAGTCCGCGACGGCTCCGGCGGATGAAGTCGGAGAGGGGCGGCTGGAGACGGCGCGACCTGCGCAGGAAAAACTTGCCGTGGAACGAGGCAAGGGGATGCGCGGAGCAACTGCGTCAACGACGATGGCCAAGGGGCAAAACTTTCTAAGTGTTGAGAGACAGAGGGTAGGGGAGACTGGCGCTGGTGTTGGCACGGACGGTGCGAAAGAAGCCCAACCCATGTCCGCGCACACACCGGTTTTGCCGCCTGCCGCCACCTCCGCGCTCGAGATCGACGAGCCGGCTGCGGCGACTGTGGTGGGAACCGGCGCGGCGAACAGCTCCTCCGGTCGCGTCGTCGCCGAAACCATCCATGTGCGTTCCACCGCAGCTGCGGTAGTGCGTGAGACGGTCGAGGCCGCCGAGCGGGCGCAGCAGACGGGTCGGAACCATGTCGAGCTGCGCGTCCAGACGTCGGATGACGAAAGCCTGCGCGTGCATCTTCGCTGGCACGACGGCGTGGTCCATGCGCGGTTCGTCACCCACTCGACCGAACTCCAGCAGGCCTTGTCGCGCGAGTGGGACCTTGCCGCGCCGCGGATGGCGGAGAAGGGCCTGAAGTTCGGTGAAGCGAGCTTCGAGCAGCGCGATCAGCAGGGGCAGTCGTCATCCCAGAACGCGTTCTCTTTCGATCAGCAACGGCATTCCTCCCGTGGCCAAGGGCAGGCTTTCGCGCATGCGGAAGAACAGAAGTTCACCCTGCCGTCCGCGGTCCCGGCGGTCGGCGCAGCGCGCCAGCGCAGCAGCGCCGCCTCGGCGGAGGCTGCCCCAGCACCCGTCACCACCAGCAACACCGATGTCCGCAACCTGCGGGCGTGGGCCTGACCCCATCGAACCATGAGCACCGTCTCTCCCGTCTCCACTCTTCCGACCGCGAGCGATCCCGCCAAGGCGGCCGAGCTGGCCAAGCTGCCCGGCCTCGACCGGCAGGTGAAAAAGACGATGGATCAGAGTGATTTCCTCAAGCTGCTCTCAACCCAGCTTGCGAACCAGAACCCGTTGGAACCGCAAAAAGACACCGAGACCGTCGCACAGATGGCCACCTTCTCCTCTGTCCAGCAGATGGGGGATCTGGTGACGTCGCTCAAGTCCTTCATCGTCTCGCAGGATTTCGTGAGCGCGCAGAACATGCTCGGTAAATACGTCACCGTGACGAAGGACGATACGACGACCTCGGGCATCGTCAGCTCGGTCGGCTACGACGAGAACGGCGTCTCCGTCATCAAGATCGGCGACAAGAGCTTCAGCCCCTCGGATGTGACCGAGGTGCGCAGCACGGCGCCGACCCCCGAGGCCGAACCGACGGATCTCACCCCGGTGGCCGACACCACGACGGTGCAGGCGGCCTCCTGATCGGCATCACCCTTTCAACACACAACCCCCAACAGAGGAAACACCATGATCGGCTCACTTACCTCCGGCGTGCAGGCGATGTCTTCGTTCGTCAAAGGCATCGAAGTCATCGGCAACAACATCTCGAACATCAACACCGTCGGGTTCAAGGGCGCCACCACCCGCTTTCAGGACACCTTCTCGAACACGCTGCAGCGCGGCACGGGCAACACCGGCCTGGGTTCGAACAGCATCACCCAGCAGATCGGTACCGGCAGCAAGATTGCCACGATCAAGACGCAGTTCTCCCAAGGCTCGCTGCAGACCACCGGTGGACTGTCCGACCTGGGCATTTCCGGTGAAGGCTTCTTCCGGGTGCGCGACACCCTGCAGGGCCTCGAGTATGTGACCCGCGCCGGCGACTTCCGCGTCGACGACCAGGGCTATCTCGTCACCAACTCCGGCTTCCGTGTGCAGGGCCTCGGCATCGCCGCGGACGCGGTCGACGGCGACGGCAACGGCGTGCCCGACGGCACATTCACCGTCAGCGCCACGCTCGACTACGCGAACCTGCGCGACATCCGCATCGACTACCGCGACACTTCCGCCACCGCTCCGCGCATGGAGACGTTCCAGATCGATCAGGGCGGCAACGTGAACATCTTCCTCAGCGACGGCACCTCGATGGTGCGTGGCAAGATCATGCTCCAGCGCTTCCAGGACACCGGCGCCCTCGTGAAGGAGGGCGACAATCTCTTCAGCGGCATCGCCGACGCCGGTCCCACGGAGCCCTGGCCCGCGTCCCGCGCCCCGGGTGTGCTCGCCGCGGCCTTCGCCTCGGCGACCGACTACCAGGCGCTCTCGGCCGCGCAGAACGGCAACGGCCGTGTCATTTCCGGGTCGTTGGAAATGTCCAACGTCGACCTGACCGGGGAGTTCGCGAACATGATCACCACGCAGCGCGCCTTCCAGGCCGCCTCGAAGCTGATCACGACCTCCGACGAGATCCTCCAGGACATCGTGAACCTCAAGCGGTAACCCCGCCCGCCCGCCATGGCCGCCGAGAAAAGCGAAAAGCACGAGGCTGCTCCCGCCGCCGCACCTGCGCCGGCCGCGGAGGGCGCTGCCGCCCCGAAAGCGGGCGGTGGCATCATGGGATTCCTGCCCCTCATCATCGCGCTTGTGCTGGCGCCGGTGTTGTCGGTGGCCGTCTTCAAGCTGGTTCTCCTGCCCGATCTCAAGAAGCAGGCCGCCGCTGCCGCCGGCGGCGGTGGCGAACATGCCGCCGCACCCGCGGCCAACGGGCATGCCGAAGCGCCGAAGACCGAGGCTCCGAAGGCCGAGGGGAAGAAAGCCGAGGGCAAGAAGCCCGAGGGAAAGAAGGCGGAAGGGAAGAAGGGCGGCCACGGCGAATCGGCGGCCAGCGAAAGTGGCCCCGGTAGCTACCGTTTCGACGATGTCGTCGTGAACCTCTCCGGCACGATGGGAACCCGTTACCTCAAGACCTCGTTCCTCATCACCGGCAAGGAGAACCTCCGCGAGCTCTTCGAGGAGCGGCATCCCGAGTTGCTCGATGCGACCCTCAACACCCTCGGTTCTCTCACGCTCGCCGATCTGGAGGAGGTCGGTTCGCGCAATCTCATCCGCGCCCGTCTCATCGCCGCGTACAACGAGGTCATTGGTGTGCGCGTCGTGGAGCAGATCTATTTCTCGGACTTCGTGGTCCAATAGTCGGAGCTCGCCGCCGCAACGCGCCAAACGCCTCCGCCACCGCCAACCGTCAACCGCGCCCCACCGTGCCCGACGAGAAACCCAAGACCCCCTCCGAGATTCTCGACCAGTCCGAGATCGACAAGCTGCTGGCCGACACCCTGAAGGCGCCGGAGTTCAAGGTGTTCCGCCACGACGGCTCCCAGTTCACCTCCCTCGAGGGGCTGAAGATCGACGCCTACGACTTCCGCAACCCGGTCTTCCTGACCGAGGTCGAGCTGCGCCGCCTGCGCATGCTCCATGAGGACTTCATCCGCTACCTCGCGGCGCGCCTGTCGCTGTTCCTGCGCATGGAGTTCTCACTGAAGATGGCGCGTCTCACCACGGTCACCTACGAGAAGTTCACCGAGAGCCTTCCCAGCCCGACGCACATCTCCCTCTTCAAGGCCGAGCCCCTGCTGGGCGTGGGCATCATCGACGTCAATCCGCGCCTGGCCCTGACGGTCGCCGACCGCATGCTCGGGGGCCGCGGCCACTCCATCAAGGCGGAGCGCTATCTCACCGAGATCGAGGTCGCGCTCATCGAGGACGTGTTGATGATCCTGCTCGAGGAATGGTGCAACCAGTGGCGCACCGAGCAGGAGCTGCGACCGCTGATCATCGGCCATGAGAACAGCGGCCGGTTCCTCCAGACTTCCCCGAAGAACGCCATCGTGCTCGTCCTCGCGCTCGAGGCGGCCCTCGGCGACTGCTCCGAGCAGATCCAGATCGGCGTGCCGTACTACACGATCGAGCCGGTCGTGAAGAAGATGCAGGCCCGCCGCCAGAAGGAGACCGAGATCTCCCAGATCGAGAAGAAGGCCGCCTGGCTCGCCTCCTACGATGGCATCACGGTGCCGGTCCGCGCCGAGTGGGACGCCTTCGAGCTCACCGCCCGCGAAATCTCGCTGCTGCGGGTCGGCGACATCATCGAGTTGCCGCGGGACATCATCGACAAGACCCGCGTCTCGCTCGCGGGCACCCCGAAGTTCACCGGCCGCGCCGGTCAGGAGGACGGCAAGGTGGCCGTCGAACTCACCAGCCGCATCGAGTTGCTCGAAAACGAAAAACGCCGCTAACCCCTTTCCCCCATGGAAGACAGGAATCTCGACATTCTCCTCGACGTTAAGGTGAAGATCACCGTCCAGCTCGGCAGCAGCCAGCTGCCGATGCGCGAGGTGATGGAGCTGCAGCCCGGCTCGGTCATCCAGCTCAACCAGGCGGCCAACGACCCGGTCGGCCTCTATGTGAACGACAAGCTCATCGCCTACGGCGAGGTGGTGGTCGTCGAGGACAACTTCGGCATCAAGATCACCGAACTCGTCGGCACCGCGCGCTGAGCGCACTCTTTCCGCCATGGCGCGTCACCGCATTCTCCTGCCGCTGCTGGCCGCCCTGGCGGTCGGTCTTCCGTCCGTTCCTGTGTCGGCGGCCGAACCGACGCCGGCGACGCTCGGCTCCGACGGGGTCATCTATCCGCGGAACTCGCCCGAGGCGCGCCAGCAGCACATCCGGGATGAGTCGTTCCCGGTCTGGGGCATGCTCGGTCTGATCGCCGCCCTCGCCGGGGGCGGCTTCTACCTGCTCAAGCGGGGCCAGCTCGGTCAGCGCGGAGGACTCGCGGTGCACCAGCGCCTGTCGATCGAGGAGACCCGTCCGCTGGGCAACAAACAGTTTCTCGCTGTCGCCGCCTACGGGGAGCGCAAGCTGCTGCTCGCCGTCTGTCCCGGCCGCATCGATCTCCTCTGCCGGCTCGACGACCATCCGGCGGCAAGCCCGGCGGCAGCCGCCGAAACAACGCGCCGCGAGACGGTGGCCGACTGAGCGGGCCGGTCGTGGTTACCTGCCGGCGACGCCGCCCGTCGGTGGGGTGGGCGACGGCAGTGGCTTGAGGTAGCAGTCGAACCAGTGGCGGATCTCGTCGAGCGACTCGGTGATGGTCTGCTGGACGGCCACGGCGTAGAGGTCGAGGAAGACGACCGCGTTGACCATGTAGTCGCTCTCGGTGGCGTGACGCAGGCGCTGGACCATGCCGGCGTTCACGATCTGGACGTTGTGGTAGATCTCCTGCAGGCCGTGCAGCTCCGGATCGGGGGACTGCCCCGCATGGGCGCGGAAGTATTGGGCAAGCAGGTACATCGAGGTGGCGCGGTAGATCGTCTCCTCGCGGCTGGCGAGCGGCAGGTGGAACCGCGCCATCGGGCGGAAATAGGCGAGGTGGGGGCAGCCGCTCACCGAGTTGATCAGGCCGAGCATCGAGCCGATGGCGCGCTGGGCGCTGGTCTGTTGGGAGATGGTGCGTTCGGCGTTGATCACCTCGATGCGCACGAGATCCCAGGAGAGGAGGCCGCCGAGCCGGTGCACCACGGGCACGAGGCTGGCCGCGAGCGGGCAGCGCTCGTGGGTCGCGGGGTTGAGCGGGCAATTGGCGCACCGATGGTCGCCCAGCTCCGTCCACGCGGGCATGAAGACCGACTGCGGGGTCGTCAGCTCCAGGGTGTCGGGATCGAGTTGGAAGAGGAAAACCTCCCGTGAACCGTCCGGCAGGGTGAAGATGTACTCGATATCCTTGGTGGCCATGTGGAGGGAGAGGGTACGCTACAGGCAGCCGTTTCCGGGCGCGGCGTCAACGCCGGCGTGGCGGACGGAGCGGGCGGGCCGCGGACGGTCCGATGGCGGGGTGAAGCCGGCCTCGCACTACTTCAGGGTGATCTGCAGCCGGTAGAATTGGCGGATCGTGCCGGCCGGGGCGGGGAACTGGAGGC
>JAEXPG010000319.1 GCA_023447015.1 Verrucomicrobiota bacterium | reverse complement strand
CCGGCGCCCTCGGAGGGCGGCTTGCGCGCGTACGCGCCCGGGCCGGACCAGCCACCACCGCTGAAGGCAACGGCGGTGTTCTCGGGGCAGATGGGGACGATGCCGGGCACCAGAGTCGCGGACGCGGTGAGCGGCGCGCGGACCGTGGAGTTGATGGCGTCGATCGCCTGCAGCTTGACCGTGTTGGTCGGCGAGACGGTCGAGGTGGTGTCGCCGAAACCCCACGGCCCGCTGCCGGGCAGGGTGTAGTACATGAGCAGGTCGCCGTCGTACGAATCCCAGACGCGCTGCGCGCGGAGCATGGCGTCCTTCATGCGCGGGTCGGAGTTGTAGGCGGCGGTCACGCGCTCGCTACCGGAGGCGCCGCCGGTGGAGGTGCCGCCGGGGCCGGGGCCGCCCTCGTAGGCGACGAGCTTGAGGTTGTAGGTCTTGGCCCAGGTGGCATCGGCCGAGGTCTGGCGGGTGAACTGGGCGCTCGGCAGACCCGCGAAGTATCCGGCCATCACCGTCGGCTCGGTGCAGCTGGGGTTGACGTCGGCGTCGTAGTAGGCCGCGCCGCCGGCGCCGTACCAGATCTCGTTCACGGCGCGTGCGGGCTGGGTGGTCTTGAAGTAGGCGTCGGCCCAACGGAGGCCGGAGGCGATGCCCCCGCCGACCTGGTAGGTGAAGACCGGGCGGATGCGGGTGAGCATCGCGGCGTCGCCGAAGACCTCGCGGAACTTCGTGCTGATGACGGCGGAGCGGAAGGCGGTGTAGCGCTCCATCGAGTGCGTGTACCACTGGTTGTCGGAGGCGAGCTGGCCGTCGAAGTTGATCGGATGGCCGGGGTCGTTGTCGTGGATGTCCTTCGCCCGCGCCTGCACCCAGCGGTAGTTCATGAAGCCGCCGGAGAAGTTCCAGACCTCGTTGCCGTACTCGAGGTAGAGGCGCAGGTCGGAATCGAGCGGCGGATACAACGGATTGGCCGTCGGCGCGGTGTAGGGGTTGATGCCGTCGGAGCCGTAACGCAGGAGGTTGGCGAGCTTGGTGATGTAGTCGTCGGACGCGAGGCAGGGGATGGTGATCCAGAGGTCGACGTGCGCGGCGTTGGCCAACTGGACGAGGCGCTCCCACGAGCCGCCGCGCGGGTAGAGCGAGCCCTCGTACGCGATGTAGAACGGGTTGTTGGTGCGGGTGCCCGAGGCGCCCCCGAAGCCACCCCACGAGACCAAGGTGCGCTCGGACCACTCCTGGGTCGGGTTCTGGTTGGTCGCGAGGTAGTCCATCGCGCGGACGGCCTGGAACTTCCGCACGGCGGCGAGGAACTCGGTGGTGAACAACACCGAGCCGTCGGTCGGGTAGCCGGGCCGGTAGAGCCGGAGCTTGGTGATGCCGGTGCCGGTGGCGGAGGCCGCGGTGCGCTTCGTGCCGGTGACGACGATCGAGGTCAGCCCCGACATCGGCGTGGTCATGCGGAGGATCGCCGAGGTGGTGTTGGTGGCCGCGTCGTATTGGACGGCGGTGATGGAGCCGGTGCCGCCGGAATCGAGCGCGAAGGTCGCCGCGCTGCCGAGGAAGCGGATCGCGTAGTCGCCGGCGGGCTCGTTCTGCTGGGCGATGATGACGCGGAAATCCTCGGTGGGCCAACCCTCGGAGTCGAGGGCGGCGCCGCTCCAGGCATTCGCCTTGCGGAAGTCCGAGTTGGCGACGAGGTCGACCATCCAGTGGAGATTGTCCCAGTAGCTCGGGCCGGGGATGCCGATGCCGACGTTGGCCCGCGTGAGCGCGGTGCGCACGGCGGTGGTGATCGAACCGGTCTCGCTGTTGGCCCGCACTTGGAAGTCGTAGCTGGTTGCCGCGGTGAGCCCCGCGACTGTGACGCCGCTGCTGCAGCCGTTGAGCACCGTCGTGGTGGTGGCTCCGGTGGAGCCGTAGAGCAGGTCGTAGGTCGTCGCGCCCGCCGAGGACCAGGTGACGGTCATGCTGTCGGCGTGGCCGGGGGCGAGCGTGTCGATCGCGAACGGCGCTAGCGGCGTGCCATACTTCTCCGGGGAGCTCGCGCTCGAGCCGCCGCCGACGGAGTTGGACGCGACGACCGTCAGGTAAACGCGGGTGCCGGCGACCGGTCCGGTGACATCGCTCGCGAGGGTTGGAGCCACGACGGCGGCGCCGACAGTTCCCGCGCCGGCGCTGCCGGCGACCGGCGAGAACTTCACCGCAAACGAGGTGGCGCCGGCGCAGGGAGCCCAAGCGACGTGCAACGCGCCCGTGCTCGTGAGGGAGACCGAGCTGATGGCGGGTGTGGCGACGGGCTGGACGGCGGCCTCGGCGAGGTCGGGGCCTTCGCCCGTGCCGGTGACGGCGGAGACGACGTAGTAGTAAGTCGTGCCGTTGGCGACAGTGTTGTCCTCGAAGGAGGGTGTCGTGGAAGTGCCGACGAGTGCGTAGGGCCCGCCGTGCGGGCCGCGCTTGATGTTGTAGGTCGTGGCGCCGGTGACTGCGCCCCACGTCAACGCGACCCTGCCGTCGCCGCCGGTGGCGGTGAGGGCGTCGGAGTCGAGCGCGACGACCCGCCAGAATTGGCGCGCCGGATCGGTCGTGCCGGCGGCGCGGACGGTGGTTTCAAGGGGGCCGCCGGTGCCGGTGAGCGTCGCCGGGAGTGCCGTCCAGCTCTGGAGGTCGGCCGATGACTCGACGCGGTAGCGCAGTCCGTTTTGGCCGGTCCAGTGGAGCACGAGATCGCCGTTGGTGGCGGTCTGGAGCGAGGCGTCGAAGGACGACGGCCCTGCGTGGAGGACAAGGCCGAGCAGGCCGGCCACGAGGCTGGAGCGCAGCAGGAGACGGGAGAGTTTCATAGGGCGCCTGGATCGAGGGTGGGGCGGGAGGCTCCGGGGAAAGTTTCGTTGTCTCCAGAACGCGCCTCTTTCGCTCCCGCAGCAAGGAGCCAGAAGCCGAAATTTGGTGAAGGTCGCCGGCATTCGCGACGGCGTGCCCGGTCAATCACGTGGCGGCATGGCCAACGCGGTGTTTTGCGGTGGCGCGGGGGAAGGTGCCCCGCGGCGATCCGGAAACCGGGACCTATGCGGCGGCAGTGCGGCGGGCGATGCCGACCTGGGCCCAGAGGCGGAGCGAGCAGAGGAAGAACTCCTCGAGCGCGGCGGTCGTGCTGAGGTTGGCGCGGAGCAGCCCGGCGCATTCCTCGAGCTTGCGGATCGAGGCCGTCAGCGGGGCGCGCAACACGGAGGAGCTCTCGGGCTGCGCGGCGACGAACGCGCGCGTGGCGTGCTCGATCTCGGCGAGGAGCGACTGGCGCACGCCGACGGAGATGCCGGTCTCCAGCGCCTCGAGTTCGTCGTCGGACATGGTGTCCTTCGTGGCCGCGGTCTCCTGCTTGAGGGTGGTCGCGGCGGTCTCGTCGAGGATGCGCTCGAAGCGCGCGATGAGCGCATAGAGGGTGAAGATCTGCGTGGCGGCGCCCTTCTTGTCGGCGACGCCCTCGGTGAGCTGGCGCAGCCAGCCGCGGTAGAGCTCGAGCCAGGGCGCGAGGTCGGGGTGGGAGAGCTGGGAAGCGGCGGCCGGGAAACGGAA
>JAEXPG010000254.1 GCA_023447015.1 Verrucomicrobiota bacterium | reverse complement strand
CCCCTCCTCCCCCCTCCGCCGCTCTCCGGTTGACCACACCGCGCCCCGCCCGCTTGCTGCCGCGATGCCGTGGGATGTCCAACTGCGCCAGGGGCTCTACCTCCCCCAGATCAACTGGTGGCTCGACGCCCCGCGGCCGGCATCATGCTCGTTCGTGTCGCACGCCCACTTCGACCACATGGCGAAGCACCGGCTCACGCTCTGCACCGAGGCGACCGCGCGCCTCATGCACGCCCGCCAACCGGCGCGCCGCGAGCTGATCACCCTGCCCTTCGGCCGCCCCCACGAGCTGGACCCCGGCTGCCAGGTCACGCTTCTGCCCGCCGGCCACATCATCGGCTCCGCGCAGTTCCTCGCCGAATCCGAGCACGGCCGCCTGCTCTACTCCGGCGACTTCAAGCTCCGCCCCGGCCGCGCCGCGGAGGCCTGCGCCGTCCCGCGCGCCGATGTCCTGATCATGGAGACGACCTTCGGCCTCCCGAAGTACAAGCTCCCGCCCGCCGAGGAGGTCGTCGCCGCCATGGTGCGGTTCTGCCGCGAAACGCTCGCCGCCGGCGCGATCCCCGTCCTCTTCGGCTACAGCCTCGGCAAGGCCCAGGAGATCCTCGCCGCCCTCGCCGGCTCCGAGTTGCCCGTGATGCTCCACCCCGAGATCCTGCGCCTCACGCGGCTCTGCGAGAAGCTCGGCCTCACGTTTCCCGCCTATCACGAGTTCGATTACCTCGCCGCGCCCGGCCATGTCGTCATCGCCCCGCCGCAATCCGCCAAGGCCTGGCTCGGCCGCCTCGCCCCGCGCCGCACCGCGATGATCACCGGCTGGGCGCTCGACTCCTCGACGAAGTACCAGATGGGTTGCGACGCCGCCTTCCCCCTCTCCGACCACGCCGACTTCCCCGAGCTGCTCGAGTTCGTCGAGCGCGTGCAACCCAAGCGCGTGATCACCGTGCACGGCTTCGCCGCCGAGTTCGCGCAGACGCTCCGCGCCCGCGGGATCGACGCCTGGGCCATCGGCAAGGAGAACCAGCTCGAGCTCGGCCTCGGCACCTGACGCCATGGCGCGCGCCGCCTTCCTCCTCCTTGCGGCGTGCGCAGCCATCGCCCCGACCTTCGCACAACCCGCGACCGGGACAGCGACCAGCCCCGCGCCCCCGCTCCGGTGGGTGCAACACGCCACCCTGCCCGCGAAGTTCCCGCAGGCCGGCGATCTCTGCAGCGTGGGCGACGACCTCTACGTCGCCGCCGCGACCGACGCCCTCGCCAAGAACGGACAGGCGCTCTTCAAGCTCACGCCCGACGACACGCTCTCACCGGTGCTCGTCCGCTCCGGGCAGGGTTTCCTCCGCATTCACCCCCACGGCGATCGGCTCTTCGTGCCGGATGCGGATGCCCCGCTCACCGCGAGCATCGTCTTCCGCCTGAACACCGACGGTTTCGTCTACTCGTTCGCGCCCAGCGAGCCCGCCGCCGCCAAACGCGAGGTGATCCCTCACGTCTACCACGTCTTCGACACCGCGGAGCTCGACAGCCGCATCTACGCCTCTGCTGGCGCCTACGCCGACTCCGAAGTCCCCTATCGGGCCAAACGCAACCCCGCGGCGCTCTACCTGCGTGAGGCCGCCGAGAAACCATGGCGACGCCTCGTCGAATGCCCCCTCGTGCCGAAAGGCACCGAGACCGGCGTCGTCCGCTTCACCTACCTCCTGCCGCTCGAGAACGGCCGGCTGCTCGCCGGCCTCACCGATTGGTCGGGCTCCCTCGGCGGCGATGGCGCCGTCCTGATCGAAGGCCTGCCGGACCACCCGAAAGTGCGTCGCCTCGTCGGTCTTTCCGGCAACACCCTGCGCTGGTTCCGTTGGCGCTCCCTCATTTTCCAGATCGGCGAGTCCGCCGGCACGACCCACCTCAGCGTCTCCGCCGACGGGGGCCACTCGTTTGCGCTGGTCGCCGGCGCTCCGGCCCTGCCCCAATCCTTGGCAAGGATCGACGGTGCCCTCGCCCTCCTCGCCGACGGCGTGCTCCACCGCAGCGACGACGGAGCGACCTTCACCGCGCTCACCGCACAGAATCCCGCGCTTCGCCACCACGCGCATCCGCTCCTGACCGCACCGCTGATCCTTCATCGCGGCAAACTCTGGGCCGCCGATCCGCAGCACGGTTCGATCTGGGCGACCGAGCCCGTGGCACCGCCACCGGCGAACTGACCCAGCCGGGCCGCCCTCTCCGCGGGCGTGCGCCAAGGAGGACCAAGTTCCGCCGCGAAGTCCGGATTCGCAGGCCCCGGGACCACGCCCGCCCTCGCGCCCGCCCGGGCGAAATAACCGCTGGCCGGCGGCACCGCTTCGCGTTTCCGTGGTCCGAGCTGGTCACGCCCAGTCGCTCAGCCATGCGCCGCATCACCCCTGCCCTCGTCGCCCTCGCCATCGTTGCCGGCCTCGCCGCCGACGAACCGACGCCCCCGGCCGCAGCCGAGCCCGCGGCCGACGCGCCAGCCCAGCCGCCCGCGCCCGTCGTCCCCGCCACCGCGCCTGTCGGTTTCATCCGCCCGGGCGAGACGATCGGGCTGCGCATGAGCTACGGCATTCTCGGCACCGCCGGCACCACGACGATCGAGACCTTCGCCGAGCAGAGCCCCGCCGGCCCGTGCTACCGCATCCACGTCACCACCCACAGCAGCGGCCTGATCGACACCGTGTACCCGATCGTCAACGACTCCGAGTCCGTCCTCGACGCCGCCACCGGCCGCCCGCTCACGCTCAAGACCAAGGGCAAGAACGGCCGCCGCCTGACCGAGAAGACGACCACCTTCGACTACGAGAAGGGGCAGGCCGTGCACGTGAACATCGTCCGCCCGAAGTACAACACCACCGTTCCGCTGCCGCCGGACCCGGCCTACGACCTCATGGTCGCCATGCTGCAGGCGCGGGAGTGGCGGCTGAAGCCGGGCGAATCGCGCCGCGTCCAGTGCGTCAACGACGAGGAGTTCTTCACCATCGAGGTCACCGCGCTCGCCGAGGAGACGATCAAGACGCCCCTCGGCACCTTCGACACCGTGCAGCTCGAGCCGAAGCTCGCGGTCGGGACGACCAGTTTCTTCGCGAAGGGCGGCGCCATGAAGATCTGGATCTCGAAGGGCGACCGCCCCCAGATCATCCGCCTGGATACCAAGACCAAGTTCGGCACCATCGTCGCCGTCCTCACCAAGGACGAGACCAAGCCCCCGGCACCGCCCGCCGGGGCGACTCCCCCGCCGACGCTCACTGCGCCGGCAGCTTCGCCAGAATCTCCTGCGCCGGAGAAAACTCGGGAAACGCCTTGAGCAGGGCCGTCAGCTCCGCGCGGGCCTCGGCCACCCGCCCGAGCTTGAGCAGCGCCACGCCGTGCTTGAACGGCAGCCAGGGGATCGTCGGAAGCAGCCGCGCAGCCGCGCCGAAGTGACGTTCCGCCAGGTCGTCGCGCCCGTGTTTCTCGGCCAATTCGCCGATGTCGTAGTTGGCGGAGAGCGGATCGAGCTCGGCCGCCCGCGCCGCATATCGCTCCGCCGCACCAGCCGGCCCGGCCTCGGGCGCCATAAGGTGCAAACGCAACAACCCCATCTGGGCGTCAAGACACCCTGCGTCGGCCGCCGCCGCGCGCTCCAGCTCCACCCTCGCGCGCGCCAACAAGCCAGCCCGCCCGGCCGAGTCGCTCTGCTCCGCCTGCGCCAACAAAGCCTCGCCGAGCTGGCTTCGCAGCACGGCGCTCGCCGGATTCTTCGCCACCGCCCGCTCGAATTGCTCCACGGCCTCCGGCACCCGCCCCTGTTTCAGGCGGATCCGCCCCAGCAGCGAACAGGCCTCCGGCGACGCCTCGGCACCGCTTGCCAGCGGCAGGGCCAGCGCCTCGGCCTTGGCCACCTCGCCCTGCTCGAACTCGGCCGCGGCCTGCACGAAGGGCGGCGGCACGAGAAAATCGTCGTCCGCCGCGGCGCTCCGCGTGCCAGCCCAACCCATCACGATCAACAGGGCAACGCGGCCCGCGCCGCCGAATGGAGGGAAGAAAGGCATCATCCCGAATCCAATCCCGCCAGCGCAGAGCTTCCCACCCGAAAACTGCAGCCCCAGATCTCCCCCGCCACGAAACGCTTGCTCAGCGAATACAGCTCCCCCCAAGCTCGCCGGGCCCGTTCGGGAACGACGTGGCGCGGGGAGGAATGGTTTCCCCGTGCCCGCGCTCCGCGGCTACACCCCATGCGCAAACCATCGACCTTCTCCTGCCGGCTCCTCCTCAGCCTCGCGGCCCTTCTGGGCATCCCGGCCGTCGCCGCGCCGACCCTCACCCAGCAGCCGGCCGCCACCGTCATCGCCACAAGCGGCCAGGCGGCCATCTTCTCCGCCCAAGCCACCGGCACCGGCTCCCTCCGCTGGCAATGGCGCCGCGTCGGCGTCGCGCTCGCCGGACAGACCGGCGCCACACTCACCCTCCCGGCCGCCACGATGGCTGATGCCGGCTTCTACGATGTGGTTGTGACCGACGACACCGGCTCGACAACCTCCGCCCCCGGCCGCCTGATGATCACGCCCGCCGACGGCTACCGGAACACCTTCCGCCTCGACACCAGCTTCCGCCCAACCTTCGAGAAAGACGGCGCGAACATCACCAGCCTCGCCGTCGCCCCTGGCGGCGAAGTCTACGTCGCCGGCAACTTCGTCGGCATCGCCGGGGCCGCCCGCACCGGCCTGGCCCGCTTCACGGCAGACCTCGCGCTCGATCCCACCTACACCCCGCACCTGATTTCTTCCTGCACCGCCTTGGCGATCCAACCCGACGGCAAGCTCATCGTTTCCGCCACCGCCCACCTCGGCGATGGGAGCGCCACCGGACCGTTGGTCCGTCTCCTCGTCGACGGAACGATCGCCCCGCCCTTCAGCGCGCCCGTTTTAGGGCCCTACAACACGCCAGGAAAAGCCTGCGTCGCCGCGGTCCTGCCCGACGGCAAGATTCTGGTCACGGGTTCGTTCACTTCCGTAGGTACCTTCGCCCGGTCCGGCCTCGCCCGGCTGAACTCCGACGGCTCCGTCGACACCTCTTTCACCGCTCAACTCGGGCAATCCCCAGGCATCAGCAGGGTCGCCCGGAGCGGCGATAAAATCGTGGTTCGTGGCACATTCAGTGGGCCATCCGGCCCAGCCCGCTCGCTCATCCGCCTCAATAGCGACGGCAGCGAGGACACCTCATTCACTCCGGGCGCCTCCATCCCGACCGGGTGGGGGCCGCTCGCGGTCGATTCGGCAGGGCGCGTCTACACCAACGGCATGCGCACTCCGGGAGGGTTGTACGAAACCCTCCGGTTGTTGCCCGATGGCTCCGTCGACGCCACATTCACAACCTACCCAGAGACCAACACTGATACGATCGCCCTGCTCCCGGACGGCCGTTTCGTCGCGACCTGGTGGTACGGTTCGGACCCAATGTTCGGCACCTTCGCAGCGGACGGCTCGCTCGAGTCCTCGCTGCGTCTCGCCGAATCGGCCTCCACATTACCCGCCCGGCTCGTGATCGCCCCCGATGGCAGCATCTACGCCGGAGGAAGCTACAGCTACGGTCCCTTCATCGGCGGCGTGGCCCACCTTTCGGCGGGCAGCGAGGTGATCAGCGCTGCCCCGGCCGGTCTGATTTCGAGCACAATGCCGCAGGCAGTCCACCCGGCCACAGGTGGAAAATGGCTCGTCGGTGGCGACTTCACCTATGTCAACGGAATCGCCCGCCAAGGCCTCGTCCGCCTCAATGCCGACGGCACCACCGACACGACCTTCGTCCCGGACTGCTGGGGGTTCCAAGTCTCGAAAATCGCGGTGCAGGGTGACGGCGCCATCCTCACCATGGGCCCCAAACGGCCCCATGCCCTCCGCTTCCTGCCGGACGGTCAACGCGACCCAACCTTCCCATTCTCCGCGCGCCGCAACTTCGCGTCCATCGACCGGTTCATCGCCCTCCCGGATGGCCGGATGGCGCTCATGGCGTGGCTGTCCGGATGGTACGACTACCAGTCGCTGGACACGAGTGTGCTGCTCCTGCAACCGGACGGCGCGGCCGACCCGACGTCCCCGTCGCTGCTCAGGGCCGGCTTCAACATCTCCAACACCATGACCGAAGCGGTGGGAGGCGGATTTGTCGCGGCCGGCAGCTTGCAGGCCGCCACGGGCACGCTGTCCCTGCTATGGCAGAACCGGTTCGGGGAAACGGTCTTCCCCCAGTCCAACTCGCCGCTGCTCCCGCCGTTGTCCACCGTCTGCTTCGATTCCAATGGCACGCTCGTCGCCATCAGTCGGAACACCTCCGAGGTCTTCCGATTCAATCCGCAGGGAACCATCACCTCGACGAAATCCAGTCCGACCCTCACCGCTTACATCCCGGCCGCCAGCTACCCCCAGACCGACGGCAAAGTCCTGCTCGCGGCCACCGCCGCTCCCGGTTCCGAGCGGTTCGGCCCGCTGGTCCGGCTCAACACCGACGACACCATCGACACGGCGTTCCGCATCGCGGACCTCACCGGGATGAGCGGCATCTTCCCCTACACGGATCTTCACTACACCGACAACGGCCGCTTGCTGATTTGCGGAGCGTACGGCGCCCGCGACGGGATCGAGCAGAACGGCCTGGCGCTGTTCATCCCCGAGACGTTGCCCCCGGCCCCGAGCATCGCCCGCCAGCCGGCCTCGCTCAACGTCCCCGCCGGAGGGAATGCGACGTTCGAGGTCGAGGCGACGGGCACCATCACCTCCTATCGGTGGTACAAAGACTCCACGCTCTGGACGACCACCACCGTCCCGCGCCTGTCGCTGAGCCAAATCGCCCCCGACGCCTACGGCGTCTACACCGTCGAAGTCGTCGGCCCGGGCGGCATCGCCTGCAGCCAGGCATTCGTGCTCGGCCTCGCTCCCGCCGCTGTGCCTTTCTCGGCATGGATCGCCGCCAGCAACGCCCCCGAGGGCCAACGCGGCGCGCTCGACACGCCCGCCCACGACGGCATCGCCAACCTGCTCAAATACGCCCTCGGCGTCCCACCCCTCGCCGATGCCCGCGCCCACCTGCCGGTGCCCTCGCTCCACAGCGCGGGAGGGCAGCCCGCGGTTCTCGCCCTCGTCTTCGCCCGCAACCCCGCCGCGCAGGGGATTCGTTGCGTGCTCGAGACCTCGACCGACCTCGCGACCTGGACCGAAGCCGCCAGCATCACCGACCTGCTCGGCACCAACCCCGACGGCACCGAACTCGTGCGCCTGCGCGAGACCGTCCCCGCCACCGGCGCCCGCCGGTTCGCCCGGCTGAAGGTGATCCCGACCAACCCCTGAACCTCGCACCGCCCCTCACCCAGCCCACGGGAGCTCCTCGAGCGGCCTCGAACCGCCGAGGACGACGGGGTGCAGTTGGGTAAGGCCGCCCGCAGTCGGCGGCCGTGCTCACCTCGTCCGGACACGGGAAACCAGCGCAGCCTCACGCTGGGGAACGGCCTTGATGGAAGGCCACACGGCTGAGCGGGAGGGCGGAGAGAGACCACTTCGCCCTCTTCTCACGGAGTGGGCCGTGATCACACGGATGGTGGCTGGATGATCCGTGCTCATCCGGAAAGTCCGTGGTCGCGGGCTCATTTTGTTCGAGAGGGCAGGCCCGAGTCCGATTCCCCCGCGGTCGGTTCGGCCTTCGTTTCCCTCGTCACCTTCTGTCGTCCGCAGGATCCCGGTGTAGTGGGAGCGGCATCGCCGCTCGCCGCACCCATTC
>JAEXPG010000149.1 GCA_023447015.1 Verrucomicrobiota bacterium | reverse complement strand
AACCCGGTGTGTCGCGCGCATGTCCGCCCGGGCAAGAAGGTGGTGCTCGGTGTCGGCACGCTCGACGCGAAGGTCTTCTTCTGTGGCGAGGCGCCGGGGGCGGAGGAGGAGGTGCAGGGCGAGCCGTTTGTCGGCGCCGCCGGGCAGCTGCTCACCAAGATGATCAAGGCGATGGGTCTCGACCGCGGCCAGGTCTACATCGGCAACATCATGAACTGGCGGCCGGAGATGCCGACGCCGCCGGGCCTCGAGCAGATGGGCAACCGCCCGCCCACGGCCGAGGAGATGGCGTTCTGCCTGCCGTTCCTGAAGGCGCAGCTGGAGATCGTGCAGCCGGAGGTGATCGTGGCGCTCGGGGCGACAGCCGCCGCGGGCCTGCTCGGCGCGGGCAGCTTCAAGGCGCTTGGCGAGATCCGCGGCCGCTGGCATACGTTTGCCGGTCGCCCCGTGATGGTTACCTATCACCCCTCCTATCTCCTCCGGAACAACTCCAACCGGGCCAAGCGCACCGTGTGGGAGGACCTGTTGAAGGTCATGGAGCGCGCGCCGCTGCCGATCAGCGACAAACAACGCAATTTCTTCCTCGAACGATGAACCTACTCCCGTCGTCCGCCGCCCCCGCCGGCTTCGTCCAGTCCCCCGTCCAGGCGCCGCCCCTGCGCCGACCGTGCGCCCGTGCGCTGGCCGCCTGCGCCGCGCTGGCCCTGCTGGCCGCAGCGCCGGCGCTGCGCGCCGAAGGCGACTACGGCTTCGACTACCACGAGCTGCAGTATCGCGCCAAGAACCTGGCGTCCAAGCCGTTCGAGCCGCAGCCCAAGCGCGTGCCCGACTGGCTGCTGCCACCGAAGATCAACTACGACCAGCACCGCGACATCCGCTTCCGCACCGACCGCTCGCTCTGGCGCGAGGACGAGCTGCCGTTCCAGGTGCAGTTCTTCCATCCCGGCTGGCTCTTCCACGAGACGGTGCAGATCCATGAGCTCGACGGGAAGCGCGAGATCTCGTTCCCCTTCAGCCGCCGCTTCTTCGACTACGGGAAGAACAACTTCACGGAGTCGATCCCGCGCGACATGGGCTACGCCGGCTTCCGCATCCACTACGCCCTGAACCGCCCCGAGTATCTCGACGAGCTGGCCGTCTTCCTCGGCGCGAGCTACTACCGCGCGCTGGGCCGGGGTCAGTGCTACGGCCTCTCCGCCCGCGGCCTCGCCGTCGACACCGCGGCGCCCTCGGGCGAGGAGTTCCCGGTCTTCCGCGAGTTCTGGCTGCAGCGGCCGTCCGCCGACGGCAAGGAGGTCGTCGTCTACGCCCTGATGGACAGCAAGCGCGTGACCGGCGCCTACCGCTTCGCGATCAAGCCCGGTGATGACACCGTCATGCGCGTGAAGGCGACCGTCTACCTGCGCGAGCCCATCGGCCTGCTCGGGCTGGCGCCGTTCTCCAGCATGTTCTGGCACGGCGAGAATTCCGGCACGACCAACGGCGACTACCGGCCCGAGGTGCACGACTCCGACGGCCTGCTCGTCGCCCACGCCGGCGGCGAGTGGCTCTGGCGCCCGCTGCAGAATCCGAAGCAGGTCAACACGGCCTTCCTCTCCGCCGAGAACGTCCGCGGTTTCGGCCTGCTCCAGCGCGACCGCAACTTCGACCACTACCAGGATCTCGAGGCGCATTACCACCAGCGGCCCAGCGTGTGGGTCGAGCCGGTGGGCAACTGGGGCCGCGGCTCCGTGGCGCTGATCGAGCTGCCGACGCCCGACGAGACGATGGACAACATCGTGGCGTTCTGGACACCGGAGAAGTGCCCGGCCGTGGGCGAGCCCTACACCTTCGAGTACGACCTCCACTGGCTGACCGACCTGGGCAAGCGGCCGCCCGCCGGCTGGGTGATCGCCACCCGTCCGTCGACGGTGATGAACCGCCCGGACCTGAAGCGCTTCGTCGTCGACTTCGCCGGCCCGGTGCTGGCGCGAACCGCCGAGGGGGTCGAGGGCCTCGTCTCCGTCGGCGAGGGCGCGGAGCTGGTCGGCGTGAACACCCAGCGCAACCCGCAGGACAACAGCTGGCGCCTGGCCTTCGAGCTCAAGCCCGATGGCAGCGGCAAGCCGGTCGAGTTGCGGGCGTTCCTGCGCAAGGGCGACGACTTCCTGACCGAAACCTGGAGCTATCGCTGGCAGCCTTGAGCGACGAATCCGCCACGCCCCCCGCCGGCACGCCGGCCGCCGGCCTGCCGCGGTTGAGCGGCTTCCAGCCGCGCACCGGCACGCTCGACCAGTGGAACGCCGCGTATGTCCGCGTCGAGGACTACCTGCGCGCCCCCCGCATCCACAACCGGCTCCACCAGAGCCGCGTGATCGAGCGTGTGCTCGAGTGTGCCGCGCACCGCCACGAGGCCGATCCGAAGCTCGATCCGGTGACGCTCGCCGCGGAGGAGACCGACCGGATCATGCAGGCGTGGTTCGCCTCGCAGCTGGGCGACGGCAGCCTGCCGCACGACCGTCTCGCGGCGCAGGCCCGTGTCGCCATGCTCCTCAGCGATCTGCCGACGCGCTGGCCGTACGCCTTCCTCGACCAGGAGAACACGCCCGGCGAGGCCCGCGTGGCGATGGAGAAGAGCGCGCTCCAGGCCGGCCCCGACATGGCCGTGTCCAACATGGTGCCCCGCGAGATCGACCTCGGTGTGCTGCCCGAGGCGGCCGGCGACACGCTGGAGACGCTCGAGCGCTGGCCGTTGATCCGCCTGCTGCTGCTCTGGGCGTTGTTCGCCGCCGTGATGGCGGTCGTCTTTGCCCTCACCCGTTGATCCCATGCCGAACTCGGCCCCCAAGTTCTTCATTTCGGAGCAGCTCGATCGCCGCCGGGTGGTGAAGCGCCGTTTCTTCTTCTTCACGACGATCTTCCTGCTCACCTCGCTGGCGACGTGGTTCATGGCCGACCTGCTCTGGAGCAGCGGCGCCCGCCCCGGCCACCTGAGCCCGATCGAGTGGGTGGTGCTGGTGCTGTTCGTCGTGCTCTTCGCCCACGTCGCCACGGGCTTCGCGCATGCGATGTTCGGCTTCTACGTGCTGAACCGCGGCGGCGATTTCCGCCGCATCCAGCGTTCCCTGCCCGCCGACGACCCCGATGCGCCGCTCGGTCCGACCGCGATCGTCATGCCGGTGTGCAACGAGGACTCCAGCCGGGTCTTCGAAGGCCTGCGCGTGATCTACCGCTCGCTCGAGGAGACGGGCAAGCTGGCCAACTTCGACTTCTTCATCCTCAGCGACACCTCCGACCCGAACAAATGGATCCAGGAGGAACTCGCCTGGGTGGAGTTGTGCAAACAGGTGGGCGGCTTCGGGCGCATCTTCTACCGGAAGCGCCGCCAGGGCATCAACAAGAAGAGCGGCAACGTGGCGGACTTCCTCCGCCGCTGGGGCAGCAAGTACCGCTACTTCGCCGTGCTCGACGCCGACAGCATCATGACCGGCCGCTCGCTGGTGCGCATGGTGCAGCTGATGGAGCGCAACCCGAAGGTCGGCATCCTCCAGACCGTCCCGCGCCTGGTGCGCGGCGAGACGCTCTTTGCCCGCCTGCAGCAGTTCGCCAACCGCCTCTACAGCCCGGTCTTTCTCGCCGGGCTCAACTACTGGCAGCAGGGCGAAGGCAACTTCTGGGGCCACAACGCGGTCATCCGCACGGCGCAGTTCATGGAGCACTGCAGCCTGCCCGACCTGCCCGGCACCGAGCCGTTCGGCGGCCGCATCCTCTCGCACGACTTCGTCGAGGCCGCGCTGATGGTGAAGGCCGGCTGGAGCGTGTGGCTCGCCTACGACCTCGACGGCAGCTTCGAGGAGGGCCCCCCCTCGGTGATCGACAGCGCCAAGCGCGACCGGCGCTGGTGTCAGGGCAACCTCCAGCACTCGTGGCTGCTGTTCGCGCAGGGCTTCCGCGGCGCGAGCCGCGTGCACCTGCTCATGGGCATCATGGGCTACGTGGCCTCGCCGCTGTGGCTGTTTTTCCTGCTGCTGAGCACGATCCACGTCTTCGACCAGGTGACCGCGGGCCGGGCGCGCCACGTCAACGAACTCGTGTTCGAGGGCCTCGGTGTCTACTGGGAGATCCCGCAGACGCTCGCGTTGTTCGGACTGACGCTGGTGATGCTCTTTCTGCCGAAGATTCTGGGCGTGATCGTGCAATGGGGCCCGGAGGGCCGGCAACCGGTCTACGGTGGCCGGCTGCGCATGGTCCTCAGTGCGCTGCTGGAGTGCGTGCTCTCGTCGCTGCTCGCGCCGATCAACATGATGTTCCACGCGAAGTTCGTCGTCTTCACGCTGCTCGGGCAGGGCGTGGGCTGGGTCACGCAGCGGCGCGACGCCGAGGGCAACGACTGGCGCGAGGCGATCCTCACCCACTGGGGGCAGACCGTGTTCGGCATCGTCTGGGGCATCTCCGCCTACGTCGTGCTGCGCTCGTTCTTCTGGTGGCTCCTGCCGGTGCTCGCCGGTCTGCTGCTGGCGATCCCGCTCTCGATCTTCCTGGGCAGCGCGATGCTTGGCGAACTCACCCGCCGTTGGGGTCTCTTTCTCTTCCCCGAGGAGTCGACGCCGCCGTACGAACTCAGTCGCCTCGAGAAGAACCTCGCCGAGTGCTACCGCCACATGCGGCCGATCGAGGAACTGCGCAACGATTACGGGCTGCTGCAGGCGGTGGTCGATCCCTACATCAACGCCCTCCACGTCTCGCTCCAGCGCCAGCGCCGCCCGGCCGCCGCCACGCGTGCCTATTTCCTCAACCTCCGCGAGCGCCTGCTCCGCGAGGGCCCCAAGAAGCTCACGCCCCGCGAGAAACGCGCACTACTCCTCGATCCGGAGAGCATGACCTGGCTGCACCGCGAGCTCTGGCGCCGCCCGCAGGCCGAGCTCGCCGAGTGGTGGCAGCTGGCGGTGCGCCAGTACAACGTTCTCACCGCCCAGCCGGTGACAGCGCTCTACCGCTGAAGCGGCGGCTCGGACCTGTTTGCACCCGTGGGGTGCATGAACCCTGCGGTGTCGACCGGCGGCCCGGGACGGAGACGGTGATGGCCGATTCGCGGAGCCTGCGCGCCGCTTGCCGCGCGGACAACGACTCGTCGCCAGTTGGCTCCACAGCCACTGGCAGACCACCACGATGATCTCCTTGGTCCGGCCGGACGGGGCGCTGGTTGTCGTGGCAGGGGCTCCTTCTTCGGGGCAGTCGTTCTCACCCCAGCAGGTGCTCCCGCACCTGCCGATCACACGACCTCTGCTGTTGGCGCCGGCCGAGTCTTCACGCGGATCGACAGAAAGACGGGGCAGGGCGGAGTCGGGGGATCATTGACTTGACAATGATTGCTCAGGCAAAAAATGTCGGATCAATGTTCGAGCTTGATCACAGCATCGGCTACCTTCTCAACCGCGTTGCCGGGCAAATGCGGGTGGATCTGGACCAGGAACTCGCGCCCTTTGGCGTCACGGCCCCGCAGTGGGCTGTGATGATGCGCTGTTTTCACCGGGATGACATGACCCCGATTGGGCTGGCGCGGACCATCGGTGTCGACGGGGCGGCCATCACCCGTCTGCTCGACCGGATGGAGGCCAAGGGATTGCTCGCGCGGCGTTCACACACGACCGATCGCCGTTCTCTCGTCATCGAGCTCACCTCCCGTGGACGCACCCTCGCCCCACAACTTCCCCCGCTTGCGAAAAGAGTCCTTGAACGAGCCTTGGCGGGGTTTTCTGCGGCAGAGAGGAAGGAACTCGAGTTGTTGCTCCAACGCATGTTGGCCAACGGCGAGAGTGCCTCTCAGCGCGATCGCACCCGTTCGAAAGAGACGGCGCGAACCAGCGTTCGCAAAACCACCAGGCGAGGGAGCCGCCCGTGAGTCACCGATTCGTCGTTCGCTTTGGACAGACTCAGTTCCTTCATGTGGACCCACCGGTGTCGTCTCAGGCCTGGGGCGGCGGGACCAAGGTGCCGTTGGCTCGGCTCGCCTACCGGTGTGAAAAGGAGGCTGAGTGAAAGTCTTGGTGACAGGCGCTACAGGCTATGTGGGGCGCTCTCTGGTGCCGCGCCTGCTGGCCGAGCGACATGAGATCGTTGCCTTGGTGCGCGACGCCTCTCGGGCCCGGGATCTGTCGTCGCTGGGGGTCCTGCTGGTGCAGGGGGATCTGCGGTGTGCAGACGAGATCATGCCCAGGGACGTGGAGGCAGTGGTCCATCTCGCGTACTCTCTCTTCCCTGTATCCGATCCGCGCACCAATATCGAGGGCAGTCTGCGGGTCATCGAAGCCGCCCGCATCCGCAACGTCCGTCGGTTCATCTACACCAGCTCGGCGCTGGTGTACGGTCCTTCGGATCCGGCGATCCCCGTGACGGAAGATCACCCGTGCCGGCCCAACCTGCGATTCGCCCGGCAGCAGCTCCGTGTCGAACAGGTCGCTGCCTCCCTTGCCGCTTCCGCCGGGTTTCCCGCGGTCATTCTCCGCCCGTCAGAGCTGTATGGCGAAAGGGGTGGGTTCCTGCCTCTCATCGTGGAACGACTGCGCCGTGGCGCCTTCCCGCTGGCCGGTGATGGGCGGCAGGGCATCAGCTTCACGGCGGTGCAGGATCTGGTGGAGGTCGTCACACGGTGTCTGACAGCCCAGCTCGCTCCGGGGCAGGTGTTGAACGTGAACGCTCCCAATCTGGTGGAGGCGGCGGCTCTGTATGACCGGCTGGCGAGCATGGTGGGAGGTCCGCGGCCTCGCCGTATTCCCGAGTCGCTCGTCTATGGATTTGGGGCAGTCGCAGGCGCAACTGCTCGCGTGCTGGGACGGGTTCCCTCGTTCAACCTGGACTTGGCCCGCCTGAGCTGTCTGCGCGCGGGACCTCGTTCCATCGAGAAGGCCCGTGCCCTCATTGGCTTCCGACCAACTGACGAAGACCCGCGTGCGGCCATCGAGGCGCTGTTCTCATCCGCCGAAGACGCGAGCGCCCCACGGCAGCTACGCTCTTCTTGAACGTGCTCTAGTCGCAGGATATCTCCCCGAGGGGGCTGTCGCCCTGGGTGGCGGCGATCGCCTCCCAGCTGGCGCGGACTTCGGCGGACAACGGCTGGGCGGCAAGCCAGTTGCGCGCGGCTGCCGGATCAGTGCTGAAGAGGGAACTGAAGGCCCGGAAACGGCTGGAGGTCCGCAGCTGCGGGTCGGAGATGGCGGCGAGCGCGGCTTCGACGTTGGCACGCTCGCTCGTACGCCCCCAGTTCTCGGAGACGCTGACCAGCACATGGTCCCGCAGTGCGCCCGGCGGCAGGCTGTGGGCCCACGCCGTCGCGGCGGCGCTGTCGGACTGGAAGTAGGTCTCGAAGGCGCGGACGGCGGTGGTCGGATCGGCGACCGTGGGGTGGGCGGCGACCCAGCGGGCGGCGTCGCCCGCCGGCAGGTTGGCCAGGGCCGTGCGGATGCTGTCGGCCTCGGGTTGCGCGCCCGGTACCGCGTCGATGCTCGCCAGGAAAAGGGTTGGGTCGGACTCGACCATGTCCGTGAGTCTGATCCCGGCCAGCAGGCGACGGAGCGCGGGATCGGCGACGTTGTCGGCCCAGGCCTCGGCAGCGGGGCGGTCGGAGTCGCGCCAGGCGGTCCAGCCCTGGCTGATCAGCGGCTGGGCTTCGGTGTCGGGGAACTGGCTGCGAACGAGCGCGGTCACGCGGTCGGGATCGGCGCCGAACGCCGCCTCGGCGAGCGTCTTGGCCGCTCGGGGTTTCTGCTCCGCGGGAAGACTGGCGGCGGTCGAGAAGGCGAGGGCGGGATCGGCTTCGGCGATCGCCCGGAGCGCATCGCAGACGGCATCGGGCGGCGGCTTGAGGTGGAGGAGCGCGGCGGCGGCGGTGGCCGGGTCTTCTTCGTTGAGCTTGAGCAGTACGCCAGTGCTGGCGGCGGCGGCGCAGCTCTGCCCTCGCAGGCTCTCACACCAGCGCAAGGCGGCCTCGGGGTCGTTGGCGGTCCAGTTTTGTGCGACCATCATCGCCGCCTGGTTGCGCTCGGTCTCCGTGAGCGTGGCGAACATGGCGAGCGCCTCATCGGGGGCGGTACGGGCGAGTTCGCCGACGGTGTAGCCGATCAACCCGGTGCTCACGTTCAGGTCCGCTTCCGCGGCGAGCGCGAGGGCCTCGCGGGGATAGTCTTCCGCGATCATGGAGACGATCTGGTCGGCAATGCGGCGACGGTCGGTTTCCGCCATCGTTTGCCGGAGCCAGTCGGCGACCGCGGCGGGCGTGGAATGGGCGATCCGCGCGAGAGGGCCGGCCAGGGCGTTGTTGCGCATCGGGAAACGGGGCGCCTGCCGGACAAAATCGAGCGCGGCCCACGGATCGTTGCACGACCACTCCAAGAGAACCTGATCGATCTTCGCCCAGTCGCGGAGCGGGTTGGCCGAGGCGAGGAGCGCGGTGAGCTGCCGCCGGGCGGCGAACGGGTCGAACGTGTCGGGGGCTGCTGTCGGCGTGGCCGCGCCGGCTGCGCCTGTGCCGGTTTCGTCTGCGACGGAGCCTTCGGCCGCCGTGCCGGCGGGGGGCGTGGCGGGAGCTGGCGCGGGCCGCATCCCGAGGGAGAGACCGATGCCGCAACCGACCAGAAGACCGACGCCGAGCAGGACCGCCTCGCGTTTCATGGAGCGAAGCGTGCGGTCCGGCGGGGATGGCGCGAATGGGAACGGGCGAGCGGTCCCTTCGCCGGTCCGCCGGAGCAGGGCGGGGTCAAACGGGCCGTGAGTGGCGAAGGGCCGTGCCGGGCGAGGACCCGGACACGGAGGCCATGCGTTTCCGGCCCTACTGTGCGCGGTGGTTGGCGAGCGAGGCGTCGAGCTGGGCGAAGGGGGCGGCGAAGTTGCCCTCGAACTCCCCCTTCCACTCCGGCACGCCGAGTTTCTCGAGGCAGTAGAGGTAGCGCACGAGCAGGTCCTCGCGGGCGAGCGCGACCGGTTGGTCGTCGCGCAGGGAGAGCCCCTTGATCGAGTCGTTGGTGCCGAGCGAGGACCAGTAGATGAGGGCGGCGGTGCCGTAGTCCTCGAGGCGGAGGGCGGCGTCGGCGAACGCGCCGAGGCGCTCGCCGGCGTTCTCCGGCGGCTTGTTGGCGAGGCGGTGGAGAATGAGGCGGTCGAGCATCGCGCCGACGGATTTGCCGCGGGTGGCGCCGAACTGGGAGGTGTAGAGCGGATTGCAGCGGTAGATCGAGGGTGCGGTCTCGTCCCAGAGCTTGTTGGCGCGTTTGACCTTCTTGGGGGTGTCGAGGCCGTTGCGGGTGACGGTGGAGAAGAAGAGCTCGTAGCGGGCCCAGGCGGAGTTGGGGTAGGCGGCGAGGACGCGCTCGTGCTGGGCGATCGCCTCGGCGAACTTGCCCTGGTCGTGGAACTCGACCCCGCGCTGGACCTCGGTGGTGAGCTGCCGGCGGAAGGGCCCGAGGCGGGCGGCGAACTCGTTGAGCACCTGCCGGGCGAGGGTGCCCTCGCGGCTGAAGGAGTGGATCAGGCCGAGGAGCGTGCTGGCTTGGTCGAGGTCGCCCGCGGCGGCGTGGAGCAGGACGGGCATCGCGGCCATCAGCTGGTCGCCGGGGGCCATCTCCATCACGCCGCGCCAGTAGTCGGGACTGCGGTACGTGAGGCGCGCGACATCGATCGGCGCCTCGGCGGCGAGCGCGGCGAGGGTGCGGCCGGTGGCGACCACGCCGGCGTACTGCGGATCGGAATGGGCGGCGCGATGGGCGAGAATCGGCAGGCCCTGCCGGCGGGCCCAGGTGCGGAGCTCGCGGTACTGGGTGGCGAGATCGGCGGCGAGGAAACGGTTGAGCGCCGCCTCGTCGGGCGGAAACAGGCGGGGGACGAAGTTCGCCGCCTCGGTGAGCGGACTGGCGGTCTCGCCCGGCGTCTGCACGCGCACGCAGACCTCGCCGAGTGGGGCGCGCAGGTCGGGCAGGGCGGCGAGGCGCGCGCGGAGTTCGGCGGCGAAGGAGTCGGGCAGTGGCGGCCGGCCGGCGAGCTCGAAGCGAGGCGGGGCGTCGGGGCTGAGGACGATCTGGATGAGAAGGGCCGGCGGGTTCTCCTTGCCGGCGAGGGCGGCCTCGGCGGTGGCGAGCACGGGCTTGAGCCAGTTGGAAAGGATGGTCGCCTGTGGGAAGTTTTCGGCGAGCACCGTGTTCGAGGTCACGAAGACCAGCGCCAGCGGCGGGCGGTCCTGCGGCGCGGCGGCCGGCGACTCCGGCGCGGCGTGGAGCACCGGGCTTGCGAGGAGTGCGACGGTCCACAGAAGCAACCCCAGGAAATGGTGACGCAGCAGGAGGCCGGAAGGCATGGCCCGATTCAGGCGCAGGGGGCGCGGCCGGGCAAGCACCGCGACGCCGACGGGAGCGCGCGGTGTGATTCCGCACACCCCCGAGGCGGCGGGGCCATCGGGTGGAGCCGTACGCCGGGTTCGCCGGTGTGTCAGCGCTGCTGGAGCCAGACGCGGAGGCGGAACCACTGGGCCCGCTCCGTGCCGGGGGCTGTCGAGTACGTGAGCGTCTGGGTTCCGGTCTCGATCGTGCGGTCCTCGAAGCCCGGGACGGGTGACCAGGTGGTTGCCGCGGCGAGGCTGGTCGTGGTCTCGAGCCGGTAATGGCGGGCGGCGTTCTGGTAGCCGGGGGCGTCGACGGCCCGGGCGAGGAAGGAGACGGTCACGGATTGCCCGGTGGTGGTGACCTGGAGCGGCGCCGGGTCGAGGTGCGCGGGGTCGGTGCCGAAGACGTATTCATCGACATCGCGGAGGCCTTCGGCGTCGGTGTCGGTGGTGGCACCGGCGGTTGCGAGGTTGGCCCACCAGCGTTGTTCCCAGGAATCGGGGAGACCGTCGCGATCGGTGTCGGGTTCGTCCGGGGCGGTGGCGCCGGCGCGGAGGGCGGGCAGGATCTGGGACAGGGCGGCGGGGCCGAGTTCGAAGAGGACGAACCCGCCGGTGGCGCGGGCGCGGGTGGCCTCGATCTGGGCGAGCGTGCCGTCGGGGGTGAGGGTTTCGGAGATGATGCCGGGGTAGATCGGGATGCGCCCCGCGGCGTAGGCGAGTTGTTGGTCGACGAGACTGGTGAAGCGGGCGAACTCGCTCGTGTAGTCCATGGGACAGAGGAAATCGACCAGCCCCTCGTCGATCCAGCGGCGCCAGTCCTGGCCGACTTCGTCGTAGGCGCTGACGGCGTCGGGGAACACCGCGGCCGAGATCTGGATCGCGGGCTTGATGGCCTTGGCGGCGGCGTGGACGTCGGCGACGAGGCGGGTGATCTGGGCGCGGCGCCAATCCAGGAACGCCGTGCGCAGCGCGCCGGCGGCGAGGACATCGGCCGGCCAGTTGGCGACCGTGCGGCCGGTCTGGCCCTGGAACCGGCTGCCGCAGCCGGCGCAGTAGCAGGAGTTGCTTCCAGGGTAGCGGATGTAGTCGAAGTGGATGCCGTCGACATCGTAGTTGCGGACCACCTCCAGGAGACTCTCGGTCTCGAGCGCGCGGTTGTCGGGGTGTGATGGGCAGAGCCAGTCGAGCGGCTGGCCGTCGCGCGAGACCTGGGTGCGGCCGGCCGCACGCAGGGAGTCGACGAAACTCGCGGGCGCGCCGCTGAGGTTCCAGTCGACCTTCCAGGCATGGACCTGGATGCCGCGGGCGTGGGCGGCCTGGACGCAGGCCGTGATCTGGTCGCCGTAGGTGGCGAACACGGCCGAGTGCGGGAGCAGGGCGCTGTCGTAATGGGCCAGCCCGCCCCAGAGGAAGTTGGGGAAGACGGCGGTGAAACCGTTGGCGGCCAGCGCATCGATCGTCGCGGGCCAGTTGCCCGGAATCGGTCCCGTGGCCTGGTGGTCCCAGAAGGCGCGGAACTCGGGCGTCGTGGGCCGGAGGCTGAGCTGATAGGCGCGGCGCAGGTGTTCCCGGGCGGTGCGCGCGGTGTTGATGGCCTCGAGGTATCGGCCGGCGCTTTGGGCGGCGAGGGCCTGGTTGCGGGTGGTGGTGGCGGCCCACAACTCGTCTGCCACCGGCACGGCGCGCAATGTCGTCAGCGCCTGCCGACCGATGGACTCGACGGCCTCGGCAAAGACGCGGTGGGGGCCGACCTGGCCGATGGACTCGATGCCGCCCGCGGCGGCGGGGGGAAGGAGTTCGGGGAGGTAATGGGCGAGGAGGCAGAAGAGGGCGTAGGCCTTGGTGTCGGCGTCGTCTCCGAGCAGCACGTGGGAGTGGAAGAGTCCGTGGTCGCTGGCGAGCCAGGCGGCGCGGCCGGTGGGGTTGCCTTGGCTGTCGTTCCAGGTGGCGATGATCCGGCTGTCGAGGGTGTCGCCGGGGACGGCGAACCGGATGTTCCATGAAGCTTGGCCGACGCGGTCGGGCAGGCCGGCGATTGCGGTGTCGTTGAAGTTCCAAGTCGCGAAGCTTCCGGCCGCCCAGCCGGTCTCGCGGATGCCGAGCAGCGCCTCGAGTCGCGGCGGCAGGAGGTAGTAGGCCACGAGCTTGCCCCCGGCGGCGACGAAGGCCTCGAGCTGGGCCCAGGCGGCGTCGGAGATGTTCTCGTTGTAGGGCAGGATGGCGATCTGGCAGCCAGCGAGGCGGCCTGCTGCGACGCTGGCCGTGCTGATTACGCCGCAATCGACGCGGTAACGGCCGAGCCAGGCGCGATGGCGGTCGATGGTCTGCTCGACGAGGTCGGGGTTGCTGCTCAGTTCGTCGCGCACGATCAGCACCGGCGGCGTGAAGGCCTGCAGGCTGCGCACGGCGAGCGTGGTGTCCCGTGCCGCCGCCTTCCACGGCGACAACCGGATCCCGTCGACCTGATTCCATCCGGCGGGTGTGCCCTCGGTGCTGAAGTCGGCGATGGAGAAGCGGAGGGTTTGCCAGCCGGGCTGGGTGAGTGAGGTCCTCGCGCCGTACCAGCCGGCGCCGGAGCGGAAGTACAGGGTGAAGGCGGAGATGGCCGCGGGGTCGGGCGCGAAGATCTCGAGCGCGATGTCGGTCGCCGTCGCCAGTTGGAGGGCGACGCTGCGGGTCCAGTAACAACGGCTCGGGCGGGTGGCGAAGTCGCACGGAAGCAGCATGACGCGCTCGGGGCCCCACTCGCCGGAGTCCGCCATGGTGACGGGCGGAGAACCGTTGCCGGATATCCAGGCTTGGGCGGCCGCGGCGGACGTCGCGTAGTCGAACCCGTCGATGAGCTGCGCCTGGACTGAGGCCGGGGCGAGCCCAAGGAGGAACGCGGCGACCAAAGCGAGGAAACAGCAGCTGCGGCGGAGGGAGGGGATGGATGGCATGGCGTGATGGCCGGAGACCGTCCGCGGACAGGGGCATGATCCCTTCAGCTCACGCAAGAGTGGTCGGGAACTGCGTTTCGCGTCGCCCGCGGATCGCCGGGAGTGGACTACTGATGCGCCTCGCCTGCCGTGCAGCAAGGGCGGCATCCCGGTCGCGGGACGTTTTACGGAAAACTGTGCCAGCGAAACTGATCACCGCCGCGGCAAACGGCGGGCCGCCGTGGGATGGGGCTGTGGAATAGCGCGGCTGGTCGCAGCAGGGAATGCGTCGGGAGGCGGGGGCGGCAGAGATGCAGCGAGTGGGGGGCACGGGCGCTGGCCCGGATCCCCAGGTGTGTTTCCAAGCCTTGTCGGCGCTATCGTCGGCAGACGG
>JAEXPG010000126.1 GCA_023447015.1 Verrucomicrobiota bacterium | reverse complement strand
TCCCGCTTGAGCTGCATGACGCGATCCTCGCGGTCGAGCATCACGGATTGCCAGCGCTGGAGCTCGGCGAGCTGGTTCCGGAGCTGCGCCTCCGCCTGTTTGCGGTCGGTGATGACGTCGAAGATCGTGACAAAATGGTCGGGTTGGGGGCTGTAGACGGAGAGCGCGAACCACATGTGCAGGGCGACGAGGTGGTATTCGCAGCGTTCAGGGCGGCCGCTGCGGGCCACGCGGCCGTAGAGCGTGAAGAGCGCGGGGTCGGATTCGCGGACCCCCGGGATGATGGCGGAGATGCGTCGCCCCACGACTTGGTGCAGGCCGGTGAGTTTCTCGAAGGCCGGGTTGACCGCGAGGTAGGTGAAGTCGACGGGCTCCTCGCCGGCGAACTCCATGCGGCAGTAGGCGACGCCGTTGAGCATGTTCTCGATGAGCGAGCGGTAGAGCTCCTCGCTCTCGCGCAACGCGGTGGTGGCGGCGGCCAGGCGACGTTCCTGCGCGAGCTCCTGGAGGAGGCGGTCGACCACCGTCGGCAGCCGGTCGAGCAGGAGGTGGTCCTTCACGAGGTAGTCGCGGGCGCCGCGCTTCATCAGCTCGACGGCCACCCGCTCGTCGCCGTGGCCGGTCACCACGATGAAGGGCCGCAGCCGGTCGGCCGCGCGCAGGGTGTCGATCAGCGCCGGAGCCAGCAGGTCGGGCAGGGCGTAGTCGACGAGGAGCAGATCGGCGTCGTGGGCCGAGAGCCACTCGTCGCACGCCCGGCCGGAGGCGACGCGTTCGCACCGGGCCCCGGTGCGGCCGAGCACCTCGGAAAACAGCTCGGCCAAGCCTTCGTCGTCCTCGACGATCAGGATACGGGCGACCGGGGTGTCGATGGCCGGGGTGGTGCTCAAGGCGGGTCGGAGGGGAGCTGCGGGAGGTGCATGATCATCAGGAAGAGCCCGAGCTGCCGGAGCACCTCGGCGAAGCGGCCGAACTCGACGGGCTTGGTCACGTAGCTGCTGCAGCCGAGGTGGTAGCATTCCTGGATCTCGCGCGGGCTGTCGGAGGTGGTGAGCATGATCACCGGGATGTCCTTGAGGCGGGGATTGGCCTTCACTCGGCGCAGCACTTCCACTCCGTTGACCCGCGGCATGCGGATATCGAGCAGGATGAGGTAGCGCTGTCCGGTCTCCAGCTGGGGCGGGCCGCCGGCGCCCAGGAAGTCGAGCAGCTCCTGCCCGTCGCGGAAGCGGTGGCTGCGGTTGCGCACGCCGACTTCCTCGAGCAGGTCGCGGATGAGTTCGGCATGGCCGTCGTCGTCCTCGGCGATGAGGATGGTGACGGGGGATTCAACATCGTGGATGGCCATGGGGTGGACGGCGGAAAGGGGCGGAGAATCTGCGGCGACGCCACCGGTTTTCAAACGGCGGGTAGGGAAACGAAGAACCGGCTACCGCTGCCCGGCGTGGACTCGACCCAGACGCGACCGCAGTGGCGGTCGACGACGCGGCGGACGACGTTGAGACCGAGCCCCTCGCCGGTGACGGGGCCGGCGGGGTCGAGGCGGTGGAACATCTCCCAGATGCGTTCCTGGTGGTCGGGGGCGATGCCGATGCCGTTGTCGGCGACGCAATAGACGACACGGTCGTCGTCTTGGCGGCGGCCGGTAACCAGGATCTGGAGCGGGCGGGCGGGGTCGCGGTACTTGAGGGCGTTGTCGAGGAGGTTGGCGAAGACTTGGCGGAGGAGGTTGGCGTCGCCGCGGCAGGGGGGGAGCGGCTCGGCGTGCACGGTGGCGCCGGCGGCCTGGGTCTGGAACATCTGGGCCTCGAACAGCTCGCGCAGGAGGCGGTCCATGTCGAGCGGTTCGATGGTCAGCGCCACGTGGCCGAGGCGGGAGACGCGGAGGAGACCGCTCACCAGCGTGTCCATGCGCTCGGTGCTGGAGCGGATGAACTTGAGCGCGCCGGGGATGCGGTCGGTGGCCAGGCGGTCGACCGGCTCGCGCAGGGCGGCCGGCACCGCGGGGTGCTGCAGCAGCGCGGTGAGTTCGGCGCAGCTCCGCTCGAGGCGCTGGCCGAAGCCCTGGAGGTTGACCAGCGGGGAGCGCAGGTCGTGCGAGGCGACGTAGATGAGACGCTCCATCTCGGTGTTGAGGCGGGTGAGGTCGCCGAGCAGGGCCTCGCGTTCGTGCTCGGCGCGCCGGCGCACCGCGATCTCGGCCTTGAGCGAGGCGTTGGCCTCGGCCAGCTCGGCGGTGCGCTCGGCGATGCGGTGCTCGATCTCGGCGTTGGTGCGGCGCAGTTCCTCCTGGGTGCGCTCCAGCGCCGCCTTCTCCCGTTCCAGTTCGCGGTTGACGGCCCGCAGCTGGGCCGGGCTGGGGATGGCGAGCAGCCGGGGCAGCAGGGGCCAGATGACGATCGCCGAGGCCAGCGAGATCGCGGCGCAGGCACTGTCGACCCCCGCCTGCCACCAGTCGACCTGGCGCCAGATTCCCACGACATGCACGAGGTGGGTGGCGCCGCAGGCGAGGATGAAGGCGCCGAAGAGCACGACGACCCAGGAGAACGGCAGGTCCTTGCGCCGCACGGCGAAGGCGACGAGGAACACGGGGATGGAGGCGTAGGAGACGGCGATCACGCCGTTGGCGACGGCCATGACCATCATCAGCGCCGGTGTCATGGTGCCGGGGAGCGCCCCCTTGATCTCCGGGCCGGCCGCCATGGTCACCAGCGGCAGCACGAGCAGGGCGGCGAGCGCGGCGGCCGGGGCGGCCACGCGGGGAACCAGACGGAGGAGGTCTCCGGGCGGGAGGTGGAATGCCTCGGGCAGCCGGCGCCGGGCGCCGGAACGTTCCGGTGCCGGGGAGGGGGCCAGCGGGAGGCGGCGCAGCCGCAGGCTGTTGGTGACCACGAAAAGCGAGCTGAACGCCATCGCGCCGGCGGCCAGCATCGGGCTCAGCAGGCCGTAGGCGGCGATCGGGATCAGGGCGATGTTGTAGCAGAGCGCCCACACGAGGTTCTGCACGATGGTCAGCCGCGTGGCGCGGGAGAGGGCGATGGCGCGCTCCACGCCGCACAGGTCGGCGCCGACGAGGGAGACCCCGGCGGCGGCGAGCGCCGCATCGGTGCCGGTGCCGAGCGCCACCCCCACATCGGCGCGCGCGAGGGCCGGGGCGTCGTTGACGCCGTCCCCGACCATCGCAACGACGGGCCGGGCGGTGCCGGCGACGGGTGGTGCGGCCTGCAGTTCGCGGATCCGCGCCTCCTTCTCGGCCGGCAACATGCCCGCCCACACGCGGTCGATGCCGACCTGCGCGGCGATGGCGCGCGCGGCGTCGGGGTTGTCGCCGGTCAACATCACGACGTCGAGGCCGAGCAGGCGCAGACCGGCGACGGCCTCCCTGGCGCCGGGTTTGACCGGGTCGGCGACGGCGATGAGGCCGACGGCGCGGCGGGCGACGCCGTCACCGGTCGCGACGACCACCACGGTCTTTCCCTCCGCCTCCATGCGGTCGAGATCCGGCCGGAGGTGGGCGGTGGGGACTCCCTCCTGTGCCAGCATCCGGGGGCTGCCGACGACGACCGCCGTGCCGCCAACCGTGGCGTGGATACCAAGCCCGGCGACGGAAAGGGTGTCGCCGGGTGGGGGCGTCGCGAGATGTCGTGCTTCCGCCGCCTGCGTCAGGGCGGTTTCGAGCGGATGGCCCGAACCGCGTTCGGCGGCGGCGGCGAGCCGCAGCATGTCGTCGGCGCTGCTCGCGTCGGTGGCGACCACGTCGGTGACCTGTGGTCGGCCGAGGGTGAGCGTGCCGGTCTTGTCCAGCACGACCACGGTGGTGCGGCCGATCCGTTCCAGCGACTCGCTGTCGCGAAACACCACGCCGCAGCCGGCGGCGCGGCCCATGCCGACGAGGATGGCGGTGGGCGTGGCGAGCCCGATCGCGCAGGGACAGGCGATGACGAGGACCGCCACCGCGTTCATCAGCGCTTCGGACCAAGTGACGCCTCCGACCCGGCTCCAGCCCAGGAGGGTGCAGAGCGCGAGCCCGAGCACGATGGGCACGAAATAGCGGCCGATCTCGTCGGTGAGTTTCTGGATTGGCGCCCGGCTCGACTGGGCACGGCGGACCAGTTCGACGATCTGTGCGAGCACGGTGTCGCGGCCGACTCTCGCCGCGCGGATGCGCAGGCAGCCGGTCTGGTTGAGCGTGGCGCCGATCACCGTGTCGCCCGGGACCTTCGCGACCGGGAGGGCCTCACCGGTGAGCAGGGACTCATCGAGGGAGGAGCAGCCGTCGACGACGACTCCGTCGACCGGGACCTGTTCGCCCGGCCGGACCACGAGCAGATCACCGATGGCGACCAGGGCGATGTCGACGGCCGTTTCGGCCCCATCGCGGCAGAGCGTGGCGGTGCGTGCCTGAAGCCCCAGGAGCGCGTGGAGGGCGGCGGACGCCCGGGCGCGGGCGCGTCCTTCGAGGAAGACGCCGAGGCGCACGAGGGTGATGATCGCCGCCCCCGTCTCGAAGTAGACCGCAGGCCCGGGGACGAGGCCGAGCACGACGGCGAGGCTGGAGAAGAAGGCGACCGACGAGCCCAGCGCGACCAGCACGTCCATGTTGGCGCCGCCGGCGCGCAGGCTGCGCCAAGCGCCGCGGTAGAAGGTTCCGCCCACGACAAACTGCACGATCGCCGCCGGGACGAGCATGGCGACGAGGTCGAGGTGGAACCCAAGCCAGCCGAAGTCTCGCGCCATGCTGAAGGCGACCAGCGGGAGCGTGAGGAACAGGCCAAGGACCAGCAATGCCAGCTCGCGCGTGAGATTCGGGGGCGCCGGAGGACCGGAGCAGGCCGCTGCTCCGGGGTCTGCTGAAGCCGCGGATTGTGGGGCGACGGGAGCCATCAGAAGCGAGGGGCGCGGAAAGGGGGCGCCCGGCAATGTGGGGCAGCGTCACCGGTTCTCAAATCAGGGGTGCGAAATGGACGGGGACCGGCTTGGGCAAGAAAAAGCCCCGCGGTCGGAGGACCGCGGGGCGAAGGTGAGACGGCACCGGAACGGCGCCGCCACGGGGAATCAGCTCAGGCCTGGGGCTGCTGCTCGGCGGCGGCGGGCGCGGGGGCGGCGGGAGCCGGCTGGGCGGCCTTCTCGCGCTCCTGCATGGCGGCGCGACGGCTCAGGCGGACCTTGCCGCTGCGCTCGTCGATGCCGACGCACTTGACCCAGATCTGGTCGCCCATCTTGACGACGTCCTCCGTGCGGCGGACGCGGAAGTCGGCCAGCTCGGAGATGTGGCAGAGACCTTCCTTGCCGGGCAGGCACTCGACGAAGCAGCCGAACTCCTTGATGCCGGTGACGGTGCCGTTGTAGAGCTTGCCCATCTCGATCTGGGCGCCGCCGCCGCAGAGCACGTCGATCTCCTGGATCGCGCGGCTGAGGGACTCGGCGTTGTTCGAGTAGATGAGGACCTTGCCGGAGTCGTCCTCGGCGATGTCGATCTGCGCGCCGGTGGTCTCGACGATGCGGCGGATGGTCTTGCCGCCGGGGCCGATGAGCAGGCCGATCTTCTCGGGGTCGATCTGGATGGTCTGGATGCGGGGCGCGTAGGGGCTGAGGTCCTTGCGCGGGGCCGGGAGCGAGGAGAGCATCAGATTCAGGATCTGGATGCGGGCCTCGCGGGCCTGGAAGATGGCCTTCTTGGCGAGATCGAACGGCAGGCCGTTGATCTTGAGGTCGAGCTGGAAGCCGGTGATGCCCTTGGTGGTGCCGGCGACCTTGAAGTCCATGTCGCCGAAGTGGT
>JAEXPG010000053.1 GCA_023447015.1 Verrucomicrobiota bacterium | reverse complement strand
GAGCTGGGTGGTGACGGGCTGGCCGGTGCCGGTGCCCGCGGCGGCGGGGGCCGCGGCGGCCTTGGCGGCGCCTTCCTTCACGCCGAAGGGGTAGCCCGTGCCGTTCACCAGCGCGGTGTTGCCGTCGAGGATGACGTGGTAGGTGCGGTTGTTGAGCTCGACGTCGTAGGCGACGGGAGCGGCCGACGAGGACGTGGGCGCGCTGGCGACCGGGGCCGGGGCGGACTCGGCCTTGGCGGCGTTCTTGCGCACGCCGATGGTCGCCTCGCCCTTCAGGAAGGCGATGCCCTTCTCCTCGCAGGCGGAGGCGATGAAGATGTTCTCATCGGTGGTGGGCAGGCTCTCCTTCTCGAGGAGCGCCTTGGCGGCGGCGATGCCGCGCTTGGGGTCCTTCTCGATGGCGGTGAGGTGGTCGGTCGTCGGCTGCAGCTTGAGCTGCTCGGCGGCGATCTTCACGACCTCCGGATCGGGCGCGACGGGGGTCTTGCCGAAGTAGCCGAGGACCATGCGGCCGTAGCCGTCGGCGATCTTCTTCCAGGGGCCGAACATGACGTTGTTGAACGCCTGCTGGAAATAGAACTGGGAGACGGGGGTGACGGAGGTGCCGAAGCCGCCCTTCTTCACGGCCTCGCCCATGGCGGCAATGACCTCGGGGTAACGGTCCATGAGGCCGTTGTCGCGGAGCATCTGGGTGTTGGCGGTGAGGGCGCCGCCGGGCATCGGGAAGAACGGGATGAGCGGCTCGACGCAGGTGGCCTCGGGCGGGACGAAGTAGTCCTTCAGGCCTTCTTTGCAGCGGGCGGAGAGCTCGAGGATCTTGTTGATGTCGATGTCGAGGGTGAACTCGGTGCCGCGCAGCGCATGCCACATGGTGATGACATCAGGCTGGCTGGTGCCGCCGGAGAGCGGGGCGATGGCGAGGTCGATCTGGTTCGCGCCGGCGTCGATGGCGGCGCGGTAGGCGGTGACGCAGGTGCCGGCGGTCTCGTGGGAGTGGAAGGCGATCCGGGCCTTCTCGCCGAGGAGGGCGCGGGCCATCTTGATCGTGTCGTGGACCTTCTGCGGGCGCGAGGTGCCGGAGGCGTCCTTGAAGCAGATCGAGGCGTACGGGATACCGGCGTCGAGCAGCGAGCGGAGGGTCTTCTCGTAGAAGTCGACCTCATGGGCGCCGGAGCAGCCCGGGGGCAGCTCCATCATGGTGACGACCATCTCGTGGTTGAGACCGGCCTCGGTGATGAAGCGGCCGGAGTCGATGAGGTTGGAGACGTCGTTGAGGGCGTCGAAATTGCGGATGGTCGACATGCCGTGCTTCTTGAAGAGCAGGGCGTGGAGCTTGACGATGTCGCGCGGCTGGGCCTTGAGGGCGACGACGTTGATGCCGCGGGCGAGGGTCTGAAGGTTGGCCTTGGGTCCGGTGGCGGCGCGGAAGGCGTCCATGACCTCGAAGGCGTTCTCGTTGGCGTAGAAGAACGGCGACTGGAAGAGCGCGCCGCCGCCGGCCTCGAAGTGGGTGATGCCGCACTCCTTGGCGGCGAACTCCACGAGGGGGAGGTAGTCCTTGGAGAAGACCCGCGCGCCGAAGACGGACTGGAAGCCGTCGCGGAACGCGGTGAGCATGAAGTCGATTTTTTTCATGAAGGGGCGGGAGGGGCTAAGGGGTCAGGAACGGGGGGTGTGCTTGGCGCGGTGGGCGCCGGCGATCGCGACGGCGAGGGCCTGTTGCTCGCGCTCGGAGTCGGCGGTGGGGACGAGGGGCTCGGCAATCTCCTCGGTGCGGTCGAGCTTCAGGCTCTTCACGAAGATGCCCAGGCCGTGGAGGACGGCGGCGATGACCATCGCGAACACGATCGAGAGGGCGTAGATCCAGAGGCAGAGGGTAAGTGAGCTCATGGGGGAGGCGGGTTACTGGGCGATCTTGCCGAGGAGGGAGCAGACGACGCCGGTGATGATGGCGGTGGTGACGACGCCGGAGATGTTGGCGCCGAGCGCGGCCGGCATGATCATCGCGGAGGGGTTGTCCTTGGAGACGATCTTCTGGGCGACCTTGGCGGTGGTGGGCACGCAGCTCACGCCGGCGATGCCGACCACCGGGTTCACCTTCTTGCCGCTGAGGAAATACATCAGGTAGCCGCCGAGGATGCCGCCGATGCCGGAGAGCAGAAGGGCGGTGCAGCCGAGGAGGAGCAGCTTGAAGATCTTCGGGTCGAGGATGGTGTTCGCGTCGCAGAGGATGCCGAGCATCAGGCCGAGGAAGAGAGTCGAGCAGTAGAGGACGGGGCCGCTGATGAGATCCTGGAACGCCTTCAGGCCGGACTCGCGGATCACGACGCCCAGGAAGAGGCTGAAGATCAGCGGGGCGGCGACGGGGAGGATGAAGGAGAGCACCACGCAGGAGATGGCGGCGACGATCATCTTCTCGAAGGAGGTATACTCGCGCTGGTTCTTGGGCGGGAACATCGGCAGCGCGCGCAGGTTCTTGGGGATGAGCGCGCGGACGAGGTAGGGGTAGCCGCCGTAGGTGAGGCCCAGGTACAGGTAGGCGACGATCGCGATCGGCACGAAGAGCTCGGGCGCGAGCTTCAGCGAGGTGAAGAGCACCAT
>JAEXPG010000639.1 GCA_023447015.1 Verrucomicrobiota bacterium | reverse complement strand
ACTCTTTTCCGCCGGTGAGACGGTCGCCGTCCGCGGTTCCCTCGACCGCCCGATCTCGGGCATCGTGATGGACAGCCGCCGCGTGGCGCCGGGCAACCTCTTCTTCGCCCTGCCGGGGCTCCGCTCCGACGGCGCCAAGTACATCGATGAGGCGATCCAGCGCGGCGCGGTCGCGGTCGTCGCGACCACGCTCCCGGCGATCCCGCACCCGAAGGTCACCTTCATCCAGGTCGCCGACGCCCGCGGCTCGCTCGCCCTCGTGGCCCGCCGCTACTTCAAGGCCCCCGACGCCGACATGCGCGTCATCGGCGTGACCGGCACCAACGGCAAGACCACCGTCACCCACCTGCTCAAGCACTTCCTCTCCGAGCGCGGTGCGCGCCGCGTCGGCATGCTCGGCACCGTCAGCTACGACCTCGGCCAGCGCACGGTCCCGTCGTTCAAGACCACGCCCGAGTCCCTCGACATCTACGGCATGCTCGCCCAGATGCGCACGGCCGGCTGCGCCGAGGCGGTGATGGAGGTCAGCTCCCACGGCATCGACCAGCAGCGGGTGCAGGGAATGGCGTTCTCCGTCGCCGTCTTCACCAACCTGACCCGCGACCACCTCGACTACCACAAGACCCTCGAGAACTACTTCGCCGCCAAGGCGCGCCTGTTCGACGGCCGGGTCGGCACCGTTCCGAAGGTGGCCGTGGTCAACCTCGACGATCCCTACGGCCGCCGGTTGATCGAGTCGGCCCCGGCGGGCATGCAGGTCGTCACCTTCGGCGAGGGCGCCGAGGCCCAGGTTCGCGCCGAGGCGATCGAGCTCGGCTTCAAGGGCACCGCGTTCCGTCTCGTCTATCCCGGCGGCGCGCTCACCGTGATGAGCCCGCTCATCGGCCGCTACAACGTGAGCAACCTGCTCGCGGCGTTCGCCACGCTCCACGCCCTCGGCCGCAATCTCGGCGAGGCCGTGGCCTCGCTCGCGTCGTTCCGCGGCCCGGCCGGCCGCATGGAGCGCATCGAGGCCGGGCAGGCCTTCAACGTCCTCGTCGACTACGCCCACACCGACGACGCCCTGCGCAACACCCTCGGCATGCTCCGCACCATCACGCCCGGCCGCCTGCTGGTCGTCTTCGGCTGCGGCGGCAACCGCGACCGCCCCAAGCGCCCCCTCATGACCGGCGCCGTGCAGGAGGTCGCCGACTTCGCCTGGGCCACCGCCGACAATCCCCGCTCCGAGGCCCTGGCGCAGATCTTCACCGACATGCGCGCCGGCGTGAAGGACGAGACGAAGATCACCTTCGTCGAGGACCGCCGCCGCGCGATCTCGCTCGCGCTCGACCAGGCCCGCCCCGGCGACTCGCTGCTGATCGCCGGCAAGGGTCACGAGACCTTCCAGGAATTTGCCGACACCGTGATCCCGTTCGACGACCGCCAGGTCGTCCGCGAGCTCATCGCCGTCAAACAGCTCAAACCCTAAGAAAGGACAACGCCCTGCCGCCCACAACGCGCGAGACCGGCCCCGACGCCGCTCGCGCCTTCGCCCGTTACACCGTGCCCCTGTTCCCGCCAGACCGCCTCGCCGCTTGGACCAACGGACGCTGGACCGCGCTTCCGGCCGCCTTGGTCCGCGGCTTCAACCCCGACTCGCGCGCCGTGCAGCCGGGACAGGTCTTCGTGGCGCTGCGCACGGAGAAACGCGACGGCCACGACTTCCTTGCCGCGGCCGCCGCCGGCGGCGCGGTTGCCGCGTTGGTCTCGCATCCGGTCGCCGAGGTGGAGCTGCCGCAGCTCGTCGTCGCCGATCCGCTGGCGGCGCTGCAGGACATCGCCAGGCTCCATCGCCGTGTGTCCGGCGTGAAGACGATCGGCATCACCGGCAGCGCGGGGAAGACCTCGACGAAGAACCTGCTCGCGCGCCTGCTCGGCGAGCCGCCCGCGGTCCTCGCGACCGAGGGCAACCTCAACAATTTCCTCGGCGTGCCGCTCACGCTCGCGCGCCTCGAGCCCGGCGTCACCCGGCTGGCCGTGGTCGAGGCCGGCATCAACATGCCCGGCGAGATGCGCGGCCTGGCCGCGATGATCCAGCCCGACCACGCGCTGGTCACGCTCGTGGCCCCGGCACACCTTGAGCGGCTCGGCACGGTCGCGACCGTCGCGCACGAGAAGAGCGAGCTGCTGCGCTGCCTGCCGGCGGGCGGTCTGGCCGTCGTCCCGTGGTCCGCCTGGGAGTATCCTGCGTTCCGGCACACCGGGGCGGAGACCTGCATCGCGGTGCCCGCGGGCGTCGAGCCCGAGGCCCGCGCCGAGCACGCCCACTTCGTCGTCTTCACCGTCCACCACGACGCCACGCACACCGAGGTGGTGTTGCGCAACGGCGGGCCGTCGCGCCGGTTCCGGCTGCGGCGCGTGTCCGACGGCATGGCGCAGAACGCCGTGCTCGCGCTGCTCCTCGCCTCCGCGCTCGGCGTGGCCGACGAGCAACTCCAGCACCGGCTCGACGGCTGGGAGCCCGCCCGGCTTCGCGGCGAGCTGCGCGACATGGGCGAGCGCCAGGTCTATCTCGACTGCTACAACGCCAACCCCGCCTCCATGGCCGACGCGCTGGGGATCTTCCAGCAGCTCGCCCCGCCGGCGTTGCCGCGCCTCTACGTGCTCGGCGGCATGGAGGAGCTCGGGCCGGCCGCCGCCGACTACCACCGCCGCCTCGGCGCCGGCCTGCGCCTGCGCAGCGGCGACCGGGTCGTCGCGATCGGGCCCTTCGCCGCCGCGGTGGAGGAGGGGATGCTCGCCGCCGGCAACGCCCGCTCCCAGATCCGCGTGGCCGCCGACCTCGATGCGATCCGCGGGCCCCTGGCCGAGTTCCGCGGCGCGGTCTTCGTGAAGGGCAGCCGCCGCTTCCAGCTCGAATCCCTCTTCTCCGCCACGCCGGTCCCGGCGGGCTCCCAC
>JAEXPG010000637.1 GCA_023447015.1 Verrucomicrobiota bacterium | reverse complement strand
ATCGATGAACCTCGGGCATTCGCCCGGGATGGCAGAAAGCGGCATCCGCCTCGGCGTTTGCTGCGATCAAGCCGTGGTGTTCGGCCGTGGCGCCAGATGCAGTGGCCAACGCCAGCTCTGGCCGCCGATGCGGAGCCGGTCGGATCATGGCCGCAGGAATCCGCCAGAGCCACCTCCAGCGGCCAGCTTGGCCCTAGCGTGCTCGCCCCTGGAAAAGCTGAGCAGAGCCCAGTTTCCGATCGAACCAAAGCAGCGCCTTGCGTGGCCGCTCCGTGAGCGCGGAGAAGCACATGAGCAGCGATCCCCCAAGAATGAGGGAGGACCCACCGAGCACAGCGACCTTCATGGTCGTATCAATCGCCTCCTCCTTGTTCAGATCGGACTGGGTCGCCGGTCTGGAGTGGACAGGAAGACCAAACACCTTCGTCACCACGACATAGTTCCGCGCATCCCGCTGTTCCACCGTCGTGAAGAAGTCGACCACATCGAAACCGCACTTCGCCGCCATGCCCAAGATGGCGCAAAGCACCAGAATCGGCATCAGGCCGGTCATGAATATTTGCGTGCGTCGTTTCGGCGATAGGCCCGAGTCTGGATGCATCGGGCCCCAGATGGGCGTATTCCGTGTGGCAGACAATGGAAAACAGAGAGGCCCGCAGCCACCGCAATGTCGGGTCACGCAGTCACCTTCGCCCCCACATCGCCTGGCTTGGGGCGGACGATGTGCTCCATCGGAGCAACCGCACCGGCCCTCAGTGCAGGATCTCGCCCTTCGTGCAGTCGCCGGGGATGTCCAGCAGGAGGATGCTGGAGATCGTCTTGAAGGCGGCGTGGTCGGCGTAGGTCCAGACGACCCGCTTGTCGCGCGTCACCTCGACGACGTGCGGGCCCCGCCCAAGCTGGCCGTGGCCGAGCCAATTGGTGAGGACGGTGTTGCCGTTGGGCAGACGCTGCAGACCGGTCATGAACGCGAGCCGGACCTCGGGGACGTCGGCCTGCGTCAGCTGCCAGACGATCGTCCCAACGGGATCGACCTCGATCACCCGCGGATTGCGGTCGCCGTCGGCGATGGCGATGAGCGTGTTGCCGTCGGGCAGGCGCACGGCGCTGTGCGGGCCGCCAGGGGCCGGGATCTCGCGCACCGGCCTCCCCGCGGAATCGTATTCGCGCACCACGCCCAGGCCGTAGTGCGCGACGAGGTAGTTGCCGTTCGCCAACACCCGGGCGTTGCGCAGGTAGGCGTGGCCGCCGTCCTGTCCCTCGGCGAGAAGCCGGATCTCCTTCGCAACCGAGCCGGCCGGCGTCACCTCGAGCAGCCGCCCGGCCTCGCACTCGGCGACGAACGTGTTGCCGTTGGCCAGCCGCTGGCAGGCGTAGACACCGCTCGTGGATTCGTACGCGAAAACGACACGACCATCGGGCGCGAGCTCCTTCACCCCATGGCCGGTCACGAAGAGGATGTTCCCGCCGGGCAGGATCCAGAGGTCGTTGCTCGCGGGCGCGTCGGCCAACCGGGTGACCGTGCCATCGGCCGCCACACGGCAGAGCGCACCGGCGGTGTAGTCGGTGCAGACGAAGGGATGCGCGACCGGCTCTGCGACGGCCCCGGTCCAGGTGGCGAACCACGCAGCAAACGCGACGACTGGGTGAAGCTTCATGATGGGATCCCTCTTTGCGGCCCGGGATGTAGCAACGGTTGCCGTGCCCGGCCGTCAGGCCCGCCCGGCGAGCAGATCCCGTCGCGCGGCCTCCATGAGAAGATGGAACGCCTGCCCCTCGGTCGAGGTGCCGACCCGGTTGAAGTTCGGCGCGCCACACACGCCCTGCACGATGCCGAACGAGTCGACCTTGCCGATCGCCGCGGCGCGCAGCGACTCGGCCGTGTCGCGCCACGCGGCCGGCAGCCAGCCGCCGGCGATGCCGCGGTAGAGCGTGTACGCGAGCATCTGCGCGAAGTTGGTCTCGACGAAGGTTCCCGGCTCGTCGAGCACGTCGTGGAAGAGCCCGTCGGGCCGGCGCCACGGCAACGCGGCGTCGATCAACTCGCGGATCCACTCCACCAGCTGCGCCTTCTCGGCCGCCATGGACTCCGGAAGCGCGCGCAGCACGCGGGTCATGCCGGCCATCGCCCAGCCGTTGCCGGAGCCCCAGAGGGCCTTGCGCTCGAAGTCCTGCCGGTCCTCATCCCACATGTGCGAGTAGAGCTTCTTCACCGGGTCCTGCAGCGCCTTGCGGCAGCCGGCGATCTGCTTCACCGCCTCGGCGGGCTCACCGGCCACGGCGAGGAACGGGGGCAGCATGTAGATCGCGTCGACCCAGATCCGGTTCTCGATCTGATTGTGGTAAACGATGCCGGCGCGGGTGCGCGGCGCCTTGTGGAGCGCAAACTCCAGCATGCGATCCGCGGCCTTCCGGAGCGCCGCGTCGCCGGTCACCTTCGCGGCGAAGAGCACCGGCTCGCCGTTGACGCACGGGTCGCAGACCGGCGCGTTGCCCTCGTTGAGGCCGAGACGGCCGTCCTTGAGCTGGTTGACCACGGCGTCCTTCGCGAGAAGCACGACCAGGTCGGTCTCGCCCAGCTCGAGCAGCGCCTGCGCGGCGGTGCCCTGCTCCCAGGCGCGGCGCTGCATCGCCAGCATGGCGCGCTTCACCTTCTCGAGGCGGACCGCGTCTGCATCGCCCGGGACCGGCGCGGCGGCCGGCCCCGCGGAGGGGGCCGCACGATCATCGCGGCCGGAGGCCAACGCGGAGAGGCCGAGCGCACCGCCGGCGAGGACGGCGCTGCGGAGGAAATGCCGACGGGGAAGCGGAGCATTCATGACAGGCAGGGGTCGGGGTGTTTCGGGGAAGAAAACGCCGCGACTCTGCCACGCCCCGGGCAACGAGGCCAGCGCAGCCTTGGCGTGGCGCATTATCCGCGGGACGAGAACCGGGGAACCCGCGGCCGATCAGGCCGACGCATTACCTGCGCGAGCCGCTGCCCAGCACCACCGTGATGCCGCCCGCCTTCGGTGTGGACAGCGCGCCGCCGCCCGGCGGATGCTGCGCGCCCTCAGTACCTCCCTCCCATGCAATACGGCCACTTCGACGACAAAGCCCGCGAATACGTGATCACGCGCCCGGACACCCCGCGCCCGTGGTCCAACTACCTCGGCTCGACCGAGTACGGCGCCATCATCACCAACCACGCCGGCGGCTATTCCTTCTACAAGAGCGGCGCCACCGGGCGTTTCCTGCGCATGCGCTTCAACAGCACCCCGCTCGATATGCCGGGCCGCCTGCTCTACATCCGCGACCAGGAGGACGGCGATTTCTGGTCGGCCGCGTGGCAGCCGGTCGCGAAACCGATCGGAAAATACAAGTCCACCTGCCGCCACGGCATGGGCTACACGATCATCGAAAGCCGCTACGCCGGCATCGCCAGCGAGGCCACCTACTTCGTGCCGAAGGGTCAGACCTTCGAGTACTGGCGCCTGAAGCTGACCAACAAGACCAAGAAGGAGCGCAAGCTCTCCGTCTTCACCTACTGCGAGTTCGCCAACCTCTGGCACACCGCGCAGGACCTCATCAACCTCCAGTACTCGCTCTTCATCACCCGAGCCACGCTCGAGGACGGCATCCTCGGCGTGACCTGCAACCCGAACTTCGACTTCGACGGCAAGGACCTCACCGGCTGCAACCGCACCTGGATGGCCCTCACCGGCACGCCGCTCGCCGGCTACGAGACGACGCGGGAGCGTTTCTGCG
>JAEXPG010000617.1 GCA_023447015.1 Verrucomicrobiota bacterium | reverse complement strand
TTGCCCTTCAGAAAAACCCGTTCGACTTGCATGTCTTAACCACGCCGCCAGCGTTCATTCTGAGCCAGGATCAAACTCTCCGATAAAGAGAGTTCATAAATCCTAGTGATTCACGAACTACGCTCGCAGAGCACAAGGCTCATGCGAGCTATTTACTGTCTAACTTAAGTTTTGACTGGGTACTCCAATCGATCGCACTTCAGAGATTTCAAAGAAGCTTTCCCCTGAGGGAAAGATGCCAACCCTGCCGAACCAACCTCCAGTGGTCAAGAGCTTTTTCGGAAATTTTCTTACCGAACGCACTTCCGTGCGCCTCTCTCACTGCAGGTCCGTTCAAAGAGCAAAGTTGAGGCGGCGGACCATGCCGTCGCCCATCCCACCCGCAAGAACTTTTTGCGGCTTTTCCATCCCCATCCCGCTTCCCACTGCCCATTCGACAGTTGCGACGTTTTCCCCACCGCCAACCACCACGCCATCACTGTATCAATCCCACCATACACCGAAACCCAACTCCTGCCCTCGCGGCACTCCGGATCCCCTCCCGCCCCCAAGCAGCCACTCACAACTCGGACCCTTGGGTTTGATCGTTCCACCTCGCGTTGAGCCAAACAAAGACGAGTTAGTTCTACAGTGCCCGCGACACAGGCGCAAGGGCACGGCGAATACCCCGCAATGCTGCTGTCGCGCAGTAACAGAACTCACCGGGTAAGCGTCGGCAGGGATGGTGCCCGAACCGAGTAGAGTCCTCGACGAAGTCCACTTGGGCCCGCAAAGCAAACCGTCCGTGCACGCTCAAACGCCGAAGGCAGGGTTGCTTGTGCCCCGACCAAACTGGCGCATACCCACACGCCGCGGGAGATATTGAGGGCGCTTCGCGATGCGTCGGTGAACCGCTACACGGCAGTCTGCTGCATTCCCCCGCGATGAAGACCGCGAAATCAGCGTAAGATGCACCACAAGTGCACTCAGCGCAGCACGCCTCGGCTACTACCAAAATCTGGTCAGCAGGGATTAAGACCGGGGGGCGATGTGGTCCAGTCTCCATGGATCGACGAGGAGCAGGCCAAACTCCACGGCAGCGTCTGCCGTGCCGCTTCTATTCCTCAGCTCGTACGGGCACGGTTGTTTGCGCCGCCCTCGCCACGTGGAGCGAACGGTAGGCAGGCTGCAGGAAGATCGTTATGCGCCCACGTTCGGACGAAAGCTTGGCTCAACGAACTGGATTGTGAACGGCCCCGGCAAACACCGTCTCTCCCATACGTCCACAGGCGGAGTGTCCTCACCAGCTCAGTGCGGCAAACTGGCCGGAAAGTGGAACCACCGAGAGTCCGCTCCGTGAGGAGCGTTGCAGCGCCCATCACCGATAGACCACCAGACGGCGCCAGCACCAGTCCGGCCCAGCACCGACGACTCGTCGGACGACCCAAGCGGTCTCCAGAGAAATGGGCAGTCCACCATCGTCGCACGGCAAGAGCTGGCCCTGCTCAGTTTGAGCCGTAGTCCCCAGACGGGTGATCCGGGACGTAGAACCCGGTCTTGGTTCCTGCACCGGCGACTTCAGCCATCTCGGCCTCGGCCATCTCGTCAGGGAGCTCCTCCTGGGGCGCAAAACGCTCGGAGTTGAATCCCAACTCCTGTTGCCCCTTATGCAACGGGTCCGGCGGATTCACCAACTCCTCAAGAAGGAGCCCAACCGTCGCAGAATCGCCCGCCTTCACGACCTTCTCCCGCCCAAGAAAGACCTCGCGGATCGTGTATGTCACCCCCTTGACCGGGAGTTGTTTGTAGATCGCTCGGACAACCGCCGGAAAGCGGTCGTTGATGCAGACGACTTTCTGACCCTTCATCATAAGAGCTGCACGGTCCGCGACAGCCGCGAAGACCTCAAACTGTTTTCACAGCATCCAACGCTTCTGCCAGCGCACCGATGATTTCGTCGACCGGTTCGAGGCCAACTGAAAGCCGCAACAATTCGGGGTTGAGTGAATGCCGGGCCAGGACCGCACGCCCCTCGCTGCTCGTGACAAGGTCGTAATGCCCGAGGTACATAAACGGGCAAAACAACGAGTTCCGAAGCCCAAAACTCGGGCCTTTCGGAAGCCGCACCCGATCGTACACACGGGTGAACAACCCCGGATCCAACTCGAAGGTGATCATGGCGCCCACGGCACCGGGCGCCCGCGCCACACGAAGGAAGTTCTTCCGTGACTCCGGAGCCAACGCCCAGTGCAGGCGTTTCACCTCCGGGCGCGTTCCGAGGTACTCGGCCACGCGCATTGTGGCAGCATTGATACCGGCAAGCACCTGGTCGACGTCGCGGATCTCCCGCGCCAGCCGGGCAAGGTCGCGCCGGTAGGGCGGAGCGATCCGGACCGCGAGACCCTCTCGCAACGCCGCCGCATCGAGGCTCGCCGGATTCACCGCTGCCGCACCAGCAAGCAGGTCGCCCTCAGCAGCGGCGTACTTCGTGAGGCTGGCCAGGGCGATGTCGGCATGAGGGAGCACATCGACATTCCACGGCGATGCGATGCTCGCGTCGACCAACAGGTGCGCACCGTGTTCACGGGCGAGTGCCGCGAGCGCCGGCAGGTCGGCACACTGGATCAGGGGATTCGTCGGCGCCTCGGTGATGATGCCAGCCACACGACCACGTCGCTCCTCAAGCACACGCCGCAGCGAGACTAGATCGAACACCGAGGGCAACACCACGTGGTCGACCGACGGGTCGGCGGTGAACTTCCGCAGGATCGCGATCGAGTCGAGATAGAGCCAGCCGAGCTGAATCCATGTCGTGCGGCCCCGCGGCGACTGCACCGAGTTGACGGCCGCGAACGCGGAGTGGATGGCGTTCATGCCGTTGGCCGCGACAAACAGGTCCTCGTCGCGAGCCCCGGTGAAGGCGCGGCGGAGTTCCCGTTTCACGGCCCCAAGCGGATCCGCGTCCACAAGCTCCTCCCGGGCCGGAGCGGGCACCAGACCGGCCGCAGCGAGATGATCCTCCGCCTGTCGCGAAGAAATGAATCCACCGCTATGCTGCAGAAAGGCCTTGGCCCGGCTGTTCCGCTCGGAATCACAGGCGAAGGTCACCCCGCAGAGGGCCCCCTCGGTCACCACACGCGCATCTCCGCCCATCCAGTCGCGAAGCCGAGCGGCGAGACCAGCTGTTGTCGTCAGCCACACCGCCTGTCCCTGCAAACCCTGGCGGCGGGAGAACTCCTGTGTGAGCGTGCGCACAAACGGGTGCAGCACGAAACGCGGATACCCGGTCGGGACCTGCCGGACCACCGCCGGAGTCTTTTCCTCGTACCCGATCAGATCGGCCATCGTGGGCAGACTCACCGAGATCGCATGCGGGCGGCTCGGAATGGCATGGCCGAGCGGAATGTGGCGGAGGCTGGACATCGCAGAACGCCGGGGAGCAAGCGCGGCCGGCCCACAGACGCCAGCCAATTTCGCCGGTGCCGATGCAAACGACACCACGTGAGCCCGCGCGAGCCGTGCCCCGACGCGTGCGCCGCGGCAGCTCAGAACAGTGCGAGTTGAAGCGGCGACTCCGCCGCGCGGCGGCGCCCGAGCGACGAAAGCCGTCTGACGTGGAAGACCAGTCGCGAGACCGTCCGGCCGTCGGGACGGTGCACCGCCTGCGTGGTCGCTTCGGCGTCGATCTCGACCGTGCGGCCCGGCGCGATCTCGGGTGGGACCGGGGCAACCGGATCACCGTCCATCTGAAAACGAAGAATCGACTCGGTCCCGTGCTCGTCACGCACGCGCGCGGCGAAGCAGATTACTTTGCGGCCCGAGGGGGTGTAGCGCGTTTCGGGCGCGAACGGAATCCAACCGGTGAAGTGGCAGGTGTTCATCGCACGAGGGGGTTTCCTTCCTATCGGCGGACCGGCACGCCACTTGAGAGGCGAAACCGCCACCGGAGCCTTCACCTGAATCCGCCCTGCCAAGGCCTTGCTTCGCGCCATCATCGGAGCAGGATGTCCGACCACGAGACCATGCTTTGGCTGATCACACTCGTCCCGCTGTTCCTTGTCTTCGAGATCTGGCAGCTCGTGCTGTGCGAGCGCTACCTCGGAGTGCGGCAGATGGCGACCGGGCAAGACCCCCGGACGCTCCCCATGGGCGAGCGACTGGCCTTCACGTGGACGCTCCTGCTGTTCCTCTACTGGGTGTGGATGGGGCTTCTGCTCGGCGGCAGCGTTGGCCGACTGCAGGCGTTGGCGCTGTTTCTGATCAGCCTCGGCGGGTTTCTCCTTCGCCGGAACTCCCCGGTGAGATGGGTGCTGCACATCCTCACCTTCGAGGGGGCTCTCCGGATCGGCATGCTGGTGTCCCTTGCTGGCGTGTTCTGGCGACGGGTCCACTGATCCTTTGCCCAAGCCGCACCCGCAAGGGTGAGCCCCGTGGTTTCGCTGCATGGCAGCCCCGGCTTTGGCCTTGCGACTCCGCCCCGCTCTGAAGAATGGAGGGCGTCTTGGATTCGTCAGCCCCAAGCTCCGCGCGATGAACCTCTCCAACTCCCCTCGCCCGCCCAAGTGGCCCTATTTCGTCGGCGATGCCTTCCTGCTCGCCCTCGCCTGCCTCGTCCCTGCCCTTGCCGAAACACCGCTCTCCGCCCTCGCCCTCTCGGTGATCTTCGGCTGCGTCGCGCTCGGGGCGATTCTCGGAGCGACGCCTTACCTGCTCGATTTCCTTGCCGCCCAGCGCACCGCCGAAGCCGAGTTCCAGCAGAGGCTTGAGGTGCAGAACCACAAGCTCGTCCAGGCCGTCGAAACGCTCGCCTCCACCAGCGCCCAGCTCAAATCCGCCCACGAGGCCGCGGCCAACGCCGTCCACGCCGCCGACACGCTCCCCTACCGGCTGCAGGAGAAGATCGCCGAGTTCACCAACCAGCTCCAGGAACGCGACGACGAGGACAAGGCCGCGATGACGAAGGAGCTCGAGGCGCTGCGCGACGCGGAGGGTCAGCGGCTGTCCGCGCTCGCCACCACCATCCAATCCGCCACCAAGGAGTTTGCCGCCATCGAGAAGGACGCCCGTGCCGCGCTGGAGGCCGCACGCCGCGAGGCGACCGAGGCGGCACCGGCACTCGCCGCCGCACTGGGGGCCGCCACAACGCGCGCGGAAGCAGCGCTCGGAGCTGCCGCCCACCGTGCGGAGAGCTCGCTCAACCAATCCGCCGCCAACGCACAGACCGCCATCGGCACCGCCGAAGCCCGCGCCCGCGAGACACTCGCCGCCGCCGAGGCCGTCTCCGGCCACCTGCTCGAACGTACCGCCGCCCTGCGCCAGCTCGAACAGGAGATCGATGCGTCGCTCAATCAGCGAATCGACCAGCTCCACGCCGCCGCACGGGCCATCGAGGCCGCCGGTCGGGCGACACGCCGCCCGCGGGCCGCCGCAGGCGACCATGCAGAAGCCGCCGCCGAGGCTGTTCCCGCGGACTCCTCGGCTCCCGACTCGAGCACGGCCACCGCCGCGCTCCCGGTCATGCAGCTCACCGCGTTCCCCCGCATCAAACGCGACCCCATCGCTCCGCGCTCCGCCGAATCCCCCGCGGAGACCGCCGAAGCCGCCCCCATCTCCTCGACCACCGGCGCTCCAGCTGCCGCGTCACAGGCCACGGAACCGGCCGAACCCGCGGGCAGCGCCGACCCGGCCACAACCGCCACCCAGACCGAACCCGCGCCAGAGGCGACACTCGCCGCCGAGCCGCCACCGAAACGCGAGCCGCGGCGCAAATCCTCCACCCGCAGCCTCGGCGAAGCGGTGCTGCCGGGTTTCGCCGAACCCGAGATCATCTACGATGCCGAGCCGGCCTCCCACTCCGCCCCGGCCAAAACCAACGACGGCACAACCCGCCTGCTGGTCACCGCCTACATCGGGATCGGCAACAAGGTTTTCATCCGCGGCGAGGGCCCCGGCCTGAGCTGGGAGAAGGGAGTCCCGATGGAGTTCATCTCGATCGGCAAGTGGTCATGGAAGACTCCCGACGCCACCGCGCCGGTGAAGATCCAACTCTACAAGAACGACGACATCGCCGCCCAAGGCGAGGCCATCCTCCTCCCGCCGGGCCACCACGTAGAAGCGACCCCCGTCTTTCGCGAGCCCGATCCGTTCTGAACGGGCCGCCCGCGTTGCGCTGACCCGCCACCCGGTTTCCGCCGACACGGTTTCCCCCGGAGAACGCCATGCACTGGTACTACGCTGACGGCACGAACCGTCAGGGACCGGTCGAGGAAGCCGAATTGCTCCGTCTCCTCGCCGCCGGAAAAATCTCCGCCTCGACTCTGGTCTGGAAGTCGGGGCTCCCGAACTGGATCCCCCTTTCCGCGACCGGCTTGGGCAACGCACCGGGCGGTCACCGCTGCATCATCACCGGCCGGGAGTACGCCGAGTCCGAGATGATCCGGACTGCGCACGGCTGGGTTTCCGCCGAGGGCAAAGACACCTATTACCAGGCGCTGCGGGAAGGGGTCTCGCCGTCGACCGTCGGCTCGGCCGTTGGGGCGTGGCGCGATGGCAAGCGCATCGTCGTGCGGTTGGATTGTCCCCGTCTGCCTGCGCGCTGCGTGAAAACCAACACCATGGTCGCCGCCAACGAGTTCGTGACCAAGAAACTCTACTGGGTTCATCCGCTCGTCTACCTCTCGATCCTCATCAGCATCCTGATCACGCTCATCCTGGCGCTCGCGCTCCGCAAGAAGCTCATCCTCGGGATCCCGCTCAGCGCCGAAGGTCGCGCACAGATCCGCACCAACGCCATCCTCGCCGTCGCCGGCTTCCTTGCCGGCGTTGCGCTGATTGTCTGGCCGATCGCCGCCGGCGCCGACCGGCTGCTCTGGCTGATGCCCTTCGGCTTCGCCGCGGTCATCGCAGCGCTGATCTTCGGCAACTTCAAGGCCACCGCGCTGCGGGTCACCCGCATGCGCGACGGCAAGGCGTGGATCGCCGGCGCCAACCCGGAGTTCCTCGCCAGTCTGCCGCGGTTCAACGGCTGACCGGCGGGGCCCGCCGGGGGATCACCCGGCGACCTTCTCGCGGTTCCAGCCGCGGTGGCTGATGTCGAGCGAGAGGTTGTAGACCGCGACAAACGAGGGGAAGAGGTTCTGCAGGATGCCGACCGAGTCGTTCTTGCCCCACACGAAATACGCCAGCGTCATCAGGCTGCCGAGCACGCTCATGTACCAAAAAAGCCGTGGCACCACGACCTTGCCGGCGCGTTTCGCCGCCCACCATTGCACGAACCACCGGCCGGCGAACATCGTCGCCCCCGTGTAGCCGATGAGCTTCCACGCGGTGATCGTGATCATCGTGCCGAAGAGCGAACCATTGAACAGAACCTCGTTCATCCCCCGCAGCTAGCAGCCGCACCGCCGGCTGGCAGGCAGAAAAACCGGCCGATCGCACGTACCCGTGCGATCGGCGCCCGGCCTTGAGCGAGATCAAAGCCGCGCCGCGCCTTCACGCCTATCGTGTGCCCATGCCCGATTGCACCGGCACACGGCTCCACGACATCCTCCGCCCCCGAGAACACGGGGCGTGGAGCCTGCTGCTCGAGCCGGTCTCCCTCGGCCTCCTGGTTGCACCCTCGTGGGCCGGAGCCGCGTTGGCCGGCGCAGCCACCGCACTATTCCTCGCGCGACGGCCCGCGCAGCTCGCCTTCGGCCCCACCCGAGATCCGCGGCATCGCGCCACCGCGCGCACCTGCCTTGTCGCGCTTTTGGGTCTCATCGCCGCCAGCCTCGCCGCCGCCGCACAGCTGGCCGGCCTGCGAGCGCTGTGGCCCCTGCTGCTGGCGGCGCCCCCGGCAACTCTCTTCGTCCGGCTCGACTCCCGCGGTGAAACCCGCACCGCCACCGCCGAGCTCGCCGGAGCGGCGACCTTCGCCGCCATCCCTGCGGCCTGCGCCACACTCGCCGACATGGGCTGGCCCACAGCTCTCGCGCTTGCCGCCCTGGCCCTCCTGCGCACCGGACCGGCAATACTCGTCGTGCGCACCTACCTTCGTCGGCACAAAGGGCAATCCGTGTCGGTCGAGCCAGCCCTCATGGCGAGCTGGCTCGCCATGACTGGAACAGCCGTCGTCGTCTCCGCCAATCTGGCCGGCGGTAGCGCAATCATCGCAGCCCTGTGTCTCCTGCTGCGGGCGGTCTGGCTTCTCGGCCCGCGCGCACCCGACCTGCGCGCCACGCAGCTCGGCGCGCTCGAATCCGCGCTCGGGCTCGGCTTCGTCCTCGCCGTCGGACTGAGCTGACACCACTGCGGCGCCCCATAACCTTCACCAATGAGTTCCAGCACACTGCTCCCCTCCTCCCTCGCCGGTGTCGTGCCGCTGACCGCCGCCACGCAGTTCTCCGACAACGGTATCGTGAGCCGAACAATTCTCTCGGCCGGACGCACGCGCGTCGTGCTCTTCGGCTTCGCCGCCGGCCAGGAACTCACCGAACACGCCTCCCCGGCCCGCGCCCTCGTGCAGATGCTCTCCGGCCGAGCCGAGTGGTCGCTCGCCGGGAAAGTGCGCACGTTGGGCGCCGGCGAACTGCTGCACATGCCGCCGGGCCTGCCCCACGCCGTGCGCGCGATCGAGCCGTTCTCCATGTTGCTCACACTGGTGCGTGAGAGCGACGCTCCCGCCCCCGCCGCCACCGGCGACGGAATGGAGTAGCCCCGCACAGCCGTCCCACATCAGCATCTCCGCTCCGCAGCCGCCGCCCCGGCCCACGATCATCACGCCCGCCGCCATGCCCGCGTTACGTTTTAAGAAACTCGACGTCCGCCCCCTGCTGGAGCGCGGCGATGAGCCTCGCCCGGTGATCGAGGCCGCGCTCGCCGCATTGCCCGCCGAGCATGGACTCTCGGTGGTCGCACCGTTCCTGCCCTCGCCACTGATCGAACGCTTCAGAAGCGCGGGCTATGCGGCCCGCGTCGAACGTCGCAGCGACGGCGGCTGGCAGGTGGATTTTTGGCGCGACTGAACGCCCCAACGTCCGTTACCTGCGCCCATGCCCAACCGGCCCGCCGAATTGCGCACCGTCGCCCTCGCCCACTCGCTGCGGGCCTGCGACCTGTTCGCCGGACTGCCGGCCTCGGACCTCGAGGCGATCGCCGCCTTCGCGGTGCTCAAGCCGGTGGCAAAAGGCACGCTGCTCTTTCGCGAAGGCGAGGCCAGCGAGGGATTCTACGTCGTGCAGCGCGGCGCCATCAACGTTCACCGCGTGAGCCCAGCGGGCAAAGAACAGGTCATCCACGTCTTTCGCCCCGGCGAGTCATTCGCCGAGGCCACGCTCGCCACCGGCACCGGCTACCCGGCCGACGCCCGCGCGGTCGAGCCAAGCACGGTCCTGCTCATCCCCCGCGCACCGATGCTCAATCTCCTAGGCCGTCGCCCCGATCTCGCGCTGCGCATGCTCGGGGCCATGAGCCAGCACCTGCGCGTCATCGTGGGCCTCCTCGATGACCTTACCCTGAAGGATGTCGAGACCCGCCTGCTCAACTGGCTGGCCAAACGCTGTCCGGCCGGCGCCACCGGCGAGGCGCGCATCGAGCTGCGCTCCACCAAACGCACCCTCGCCGCCGAACTCGGCACCACCAGCGAGACGCTTTCCCGCACCTTCGCCCGCCTCCGGGCCGACAACCTCATCCGCGTCGAGCGCACCGCGGTGCTCGTGCGCGACTGTTCCGCCCTCCGCACGCGCTTCGCCCGCCTCCTGGGCGAATAGTGCGGCATCCTCGGGACGCAGCCGGGAGCACACGAATCAGCACCGCACTGCAAACCTGTGGCAGGTTCCGCTACCGCGCCCGGCTCTCGATGGCTCGCCGCAACGCGGCCTCGAGCTCCGCGGGCTGGACCGGCTTGGAGACATAGTCGTGCATCCCCGCGGCGAGACACTCGTCGCGATCGCCCACCATGGCATTCGCTGTCATCGCGATCATCCGGGGCCGGCGAGCCGGCGACCGGCACATGCAGATCTCCCGCGCGGCAGTCAGCCCGTCCATCTCCGGCATCTGCACGTCGAGGAAAAGGATGTCGTAGTCCTGCCGCTCGATCGCCTGAAGCGCCTCGAGGCCGTTGTTGGCGACATCGGCACGGTAGCCAAACCGGCCGAGGATCAGCTGGGCCACGCGCTGGTTCGTCACATTGTCTTCCGCCAGCAGGATCCGGAGCGGGTGCTCCTCGGCCAGCTTGCGTTTCGGCGGAGCCGCCCGCAATGGCACCGCCTTCGGTTGCGCCCCGATCGCGTGGACCACCGCGTCGCGCAGCGCGGCGACCTTCATCGGTTTGGTCAGCTGGCCCGCCACGCCGAGTTCGGCCGGCACATGGCCGAGCATTCCGACTGACGAGTACAGCAGAACCGGCAACGCGGCCCGCGCCGGAAGCTCCCGTAGCCGGCGCACCAGTTCCAGTCCGTCCATCCCGACCAGCTGCTGATCGATGATCGCCAGATCGACCGGCGTTTCCCGCGAAAGCCACTCCAGCGCCTCCTCGCCCCGGGCGACCGAGTGGGGCCGCAGTCCCCAGGCGGCGCAATGGCGCTCGAGGTTCTGCCGGCCGGTGGCGTTGTCCTCCACGATGAGCACCGAGCGGTCCGCGAGCGACGCGACGGGTTTGGCATAGGTCAGCGGCGCAGCGCTGGCGCCGATCCCGACGAGCACCTCGAAGATGAAACGGCTTCCGCGCCCCTCCTCGCTCTCGGCCCAGATGCGCCCGTCCATCAGCTCGACCAGCCGCCGGCTGATCGCCAGCCCCAGCCCCGTCCCGCCGTACTTCCGCGTCGTCGAGGCGTCGACCTGGCTAAAGCTCTTGAACAGCCGGTCCATGCGCTCCCCGGGTATCCCGATTCCGGTGTCGCGCACCGTGAACCGCAGCCGCAGCCGGCCGTCGCTCTCGACGCCGGCCCGCTCCACCCCCACGTGGACCTCGCCCTCCCCGGTGAACTTCACCGCGTTGCCCACGAGGTTCACGAGCACTTGCCGCAGCCGCGTGACATCGCCGACCAGCATGCCCGGAACTGCGGCGTCGATCCAATAGAGCAGATCGAGGTGTTTCTCCCCGGCACGCGGACCGAGCACCTCCAGGGCCGACTCCACGCAATCGTGCAGCTCGAACGGCAGTTCCTCCAATTCGAGGCTGCCCGACTCGATCTTCGAAAAGTCCAGGATGTCGTTGATGAGCGCCAGCAGCGAGTCCCCCGACACCCGGATGGTCTCGGCGAACTCGCGCTGCTGATCTGACAGCTCGGTGCCGAGCATCAGTCCGCCCATGCCGATGATCGCATTGAGGGGAGTGCGGATCTCATGGCTCATGTTCGCCAGGAACTCGGACTTGGCCACGGTGGCCGCGGCAGCCTCGCGGGCGAGCTGGTTGGCCCGCTGCACGGACTCCTGCAGGCGGCGGTTGGCGGCTTCGGCGGCCTCGCGGGCGCGGCGCATCTCGTCCTGCACAGCGCGCTGCTCGGTGATGTCCATCATGCCGCCGACCACACGGATCGCCCGCTGGCCGGATCCGCGCAGGATCAGGGCCCGGTCCAGCACGTACAGGACACGGCCGTCGGCGTGGAGGAACCGGTACTCGCACTCCCACCGCTCGTCGCTCGACGCCAGTGCCGAGCTGAAGCTGCTCTCGACGATCGGTCGGTCGTCCGGATGCATGCGCGCATACCACCACTTCAGCCCCGCGGAGGCCCCCGGCTGATCGTAGCCGAACAGGCGGGTCACGCCGTCGCTCCACCACAACGAGGCCGATGCTGGATCGTAGTCCCAGACGGCGTCGCTGGTCGCTCGCGCAATCAGGAAGAAGCGCTCCTCGCTCTCGCGCAGCCGTTGCTCGATCTCCATGCGCTCGGTGATCTCGATGGCCGAGCCGATCAGACGCGTGATGCGGCCGCCGTCGCCCCGCACCGGCTTGAGCTGGGTGAGCCACCAGCGTTCGCGCCCACCGATGGAAAGCTGTTCCTCGTAGTTGATGGTGGTGCCGGCCAGCAGGCAGTCGCGGTAGTGATCCTCCATCTGCCGCCCGCTTTCGCGCGACAGCCGTGGCATCAGCTCGCTCGGCTTGCGACCGACAACGAAATCCGCCGCCAAGCCGGTGACCCGCTCGAACGACGGGTTCACGCCGGCGAAGGCGAAGCCGTCCCCATCGACCACGTCGAGGACCCAGATCGGCAGCTCGATGCCGCTGTAGAGCTCCTTGAGGAAGGTCTCGTGCTCGCGCAACCGGGCCTCGACCTGCTTGCGACCGGTGATGTCCGTGATGAAGCCGTGCCAGAGAACGGACCCGTCCGGCAGCCGCTCCGGCAGCGAGTTGCCGAGGAACCAGCGGACAGAACCGTCGGACCGGCAGACCCGAAACTCGCAAACCCAGGGCTGAAGTGTCTCCGCCGACTCGCGGATCGACTTGATCACCAGCTCCCGATCATCGGGATGCGACGCCTGCAGTGCAGGAGCGGCGTCGGCGGCCAGCTGTTCCGGTGTGAGCCCGTAGAGCTCGACGACACCCGGGCTGGCGTACGGCATCGACACCGAGCCGTCGGGCCGGAGCACAAACTGGTACACCACGCCCGGGATCTGCGCGGCGATCTTCTCGAGCCGTTGGGCGGCCTCGCGCCGGCGCATCTCGGCCTCATGCAGCGCCGTGATGTCCTGGACCGTGCCGAACACCCGCACCACACGCTCCGCGCGCATCTCCGAGCGCATCGTCACCCGGACCCAGATCGGCCGGCGTTTCGGACCGAGCATCGGGGCATCGAACTGCGTGCCCTCCCCACGGGCCAGCGCAAGCCCGAGCCCCGCGCGGATGGCGGAGCGAGACTGCGCCGGGCACAACCGCAGCACGAGGGGCATGGGAGCGTTGCGGAATGTAACCCCGAAGATCCGGCCCGCCTCCTCGGACCAGGCGATCACACGCGTCCCGGCATCGACCGACCAACTCCCGATGTGCGCCACCGCCTGCGCCTCGAGCAGACGCGCTTCGCTCTCGCGCAGAAGCTCCTGCAACATGTGGCTCGCGGTCACGTCGGTGTGGGTGCCGAGCATGCGCAACGGCCGCCCCTCCGCATCGAAGACCGCCTTGCCCCGGGCCAGCACCCACCGCCACTGCCCGTCGGCCCGGTGCACGCGATAGGTATGCTCATATACCGGAGTCTGTCCGGAAAAGTACCGTTGCACCGCCGCGCGCACGCCCTCGGCGTCGTCCGGATCCATCGTGCGCAGCCAGTCCGTGCGCGAGATGTACTCGTCCGCCTCGCCGAGCGCGAGGATCTCGCGCGCGCGCGGCGAGATCCACATGCGGTCGGCCAGGATGTCCCATTCCCAGGCGCCGTCGTTGCTGCCCGAGATCGCCAACTGCCAGCGTTCCTCGCTGCGCCGCAGATGCTCGAGCGTCTGGACCCGTTCGGTGATGTCGTGGGCGATGCCCATGTAGCCGGTGATCCGGCCCTCGCGATCGCGCATGGCCGTGACGGCGAGCCGCACCGGCACGCGCGTGCCATCCTTTCGGATATAGGTCGAGTCGTACTCGTCGGGAACTTGGCTGAGCTCCGCCTTCGCCACATAGGCCTCAGGCCCAGGCTTCACCGGACGGCCAAGTTCCTGGCTGAGGATCTCGGCGCGGCGCACCACCTCCGCCGGATCGTGGAACATCGCCGGCGTGGACCGGCCCACAACCTCCTCGGCGCGATAACCGAGCAACAGCTCCGCGCCATGGCTGAACACCTCGATCACGCCTTTGGTGTTGGTGGCGATCAGCGAATAGGCGGCGCTCTCCAGGACGCTGGTGTACAGGCTCTCGGCCCGACGGCGGGAGGTGACGTCGTCCTCCACCGCGACAAAACGCTGGACCCGCCCATCAGCGCCTGGAACCGGGTCCGCCTTGATGTGCACCCAATACGGCGTGCCGTCCTTGCGGTAGTTGACGAGCTCGACCTCGAAACCCAGCCCGGCGCAACGGCGCTCGTGCATCTGCGCAACCGTCGTCTGGTCCGTCTCGGGGCCCTGCAGGATCCGCCCCGGCGAACGCCCGACCACCGTCGCCAACACATGGCCGGTCAGTTTCTCGAAGGCCGCGTTGGCCCATTCGATCCGTCCGGCCGGATCCGTGATGACGACAGCGGCGGTGGTCTTTTGCGCGACCAGGGCGAGGCGCTCCAGTTCGATCGCGGTGCGCTTGCGCTCGGTCACGTCATGCCGCAGCGCGATGTACTGTTCGGGGCGGGAGTCGACCCCGAGCACCGGCACGATCACCGTGTCGAAAAAACACTCCTGGCCCGACTTCGTGAGGTTGCACACCTCCCCCGTCCAGATGTGGCCGGCAGAGATCGTCTCCCACAAGTGGCGGAAGAATTCGGGCGGGTGCCGCGAAGACTTGATCAACCGATGGGTGTGCCCAACCAGCTCCTCGCGGCTGTAACCGCTCGTCGCGCAGAATCGGTCGTTCACCTCGAGGATCACGCCGGTCGCGTCCGTCACGGCGACGATCGCCTGCACATCCAACGCCTCGCGGAAATGGGTGAGGTGATCCTTCGCCCGCTCGAGCTCGGACAGGAGCCGCGTGCGCTCGCTCAGCTCCCGCCGCTGGCGGCGCAGGACCACGCCCAGCGCCGCACCGCATGCCACCAGCGCCGTGAAGCTGAGCGAGGTGAGCAGCGCCTGCCAACGAACAGCGCGGGTGTTCGCCGCGAGCCGCACGGCGAGCGTCGCCAGCTCCTCAGCACAGGCGAAACGGAACTCCTGCACGACCACCGAGCCCGAGTCCGCCGCCGAGGCGACCGTTGCCCGCGGCCCCGGAGCACCGGCCGACTCCCCATCGCGGAAGGCCCGGAAGCATCGGGTGAAAGTCCGCCATGCTTCAGACTCGCCCAGGGCCCGGACTCGCGCCGGCGCATTCCCGGACACCAGCCGATCGGGAAAGCCCACCGTCGCCTCGAGCGTCCAATAGGACTTCTCCATGTGCTCCAGTTCGGCCTTCTCAACCGAACCCCGTGCCAGCGCGGCCGGAAGCTGGCATTGCAGCCGAGCCGCATGCTCCTCGAGCAGCTGCAACTCGTACGCCACCGCCATGATCTTGCCCGCCCCGCCGGTCGTCGGCGCCCCCACCGCAGCGCGGTCAAGCTGCAGGAGCACCGCGATCAGGGAGTCCGACTGCTTCGGCGAACGCGGATCCCCGCCTAGTCTCAGAGCCGCCAGCTCCGCCCGCTTGCCCTGCACCACGTCGGGAGGCAGGGCGGCCAACACCAGCACCCGATCGAGCTCGGCCAGTGCCTGATCCGATAACCGCCGCAGCTCCGCGGGACCCACGGGCGAAGACTCCCCGGCCAAGGCCAGCGTCGAAGCACTCCGCTCCGCCTGCAGTGGGGAAACCGCATGCATCACCTTCTCCATGAGCGCGATGTTCCGCGCCATCGTGCGGTTGGCCCTCACCTCCCGCCAACCGCTGTCCGCCAACTGCCAGCAGACCCACGTGCCCGCCACCAGCACGAGCGCCAACGCAACGAGGGCGACCCGTGACCAGCCGGGCGAGGAGGGGGCGCGGTTGCCGGGGAAGGACATGCGAGAGACACCCGGGGTGGAGGCAGCCCCGGCCTGTTCTTTCATCGGTCCACCCCAAGCTTCCTTAACCGGTAAACCGAGGGGGCGCCCGAGCGGCGGCCCCCGGGAAAAACCCGTGGCCGCACCACCTGCCCGGAGCAGCGGAAAAACACACCTGCGAGAAACCCGCGCCACGGTTCCGGAGCAGTTCGGGAGCGCCCAAGGCGGTGCGCCGGAGAGGGTGCGCGTTGCCATCGCCCGCGAGCATCCACGGCAAGGGGCCGAAAGATCCCCGCCAAATCCCCAAGGCTTTGCGCCGATGCAGGGCGCGACACCGAACCGGCCAATGTCTCGTTGCGCGCCCAAGGTCGGTCCCACCGCCACCCCACCTTACTCGGCGGGTACCGCAAGAAAGTCGCGGACGAGATCGTAGAGCTGGGGCGAATCCAGGAGGAATGAGTCGTGGCCGAGATCCGTGGCCAGCTCGGCATAGCTGGCCGGCTTCCCCGCCCGCAGCAGCGCGAGCACGATCTCGCGGTTCTGCGCCGTCGGAAACAACCAGTCGCTGGTGAACGCCACACACAGCGTGCGGGCCTTCACCTCGCGGAACGCCTGCTCGAGCGAGCCGTAGGCTCCGGCGAGATCAAAGTCGTCGATCGCGCGGGTGATGTAGAGGTAGGTGTTGGCGTCGAACCGGTTGATGAACGCCCGGCCTTGGTGCTGGAGATAACGCTCCACCTCGTACTGCGCGTCGAAGCTGGCGGCCGCCTCGGGTGCGGCCGCGGGCGCGGCGGGTGGGGGCGCGGGCGGAGGG
>JAEXPG010000595.1 GCA_023447015.1 Verrucomicrobiota bacterium | reverse complement strand
GAATGTAACACAATATGTTACATTCTCCTCTGAACGGCGTGCGTGGCGGGTGGGGTGGCGACAGTGAGCCGCGGGTGGATCGCGAATGGGTGTGGACCTGCGCGGTCTGGAGTGATCAGGGGTAGGGCGGTGCGGTTGTGGGGGATCGCGTTGTCCCGGATATGGCCGGGGGCGGAGGATGGTCGGGCTGCGCGAAGGTGGTTGAGCGCGTTCCGGTCGGGGGGTGGAAAAATGGTTCGCCTAGTGGCTGGACAAGGCGGGAGCGGCTTCGCCAGCGTGGACCTTTTGTGTCCGCCAACCGTCTTTCCCATGAGCAACAACGTCTCCACACCCAAACAAGGTAATCCCGCTGTGGTCGGCCTCGCCGGCTTCGGCCTCACGACCCTGATGCTGCAGTTCCACAACGTGGGCTGGGCCGGTGTCGGTCCCGTCGTCTGGCTCGGCCTCGTCTTCGGCGGCGCCGCGCAGCTGATCGCGGGCTTCCAGGAAAAGGCTGCGGGCAACAACTTCGGCTACTGCGCTTTCGCCTCCTACGGCGCGTTCTGGATCAGCCTCGCGCTGATGTTGCTGGGCAACAATTTCGGCATCTTCAAGGCGTCGCACACCGATGTGGGCTGGTTCCTGGTGGCGTGGACGCTCTTCACCGTGATCCTCTGGATCGGTTCGATGCGCGTGCACGGCGCGATGGCGGTGACGTTCACGCTCCTGCTCGTCGGCTTCATCCTGCTCGATGTCGGCCATTTCTGCTCCGAGGAGCTCGCTCCGACGGTGACGAAGATCGCCGGTTTCGAGCTGATGGCCTGCGCGTTCGCCGCGTGGTACATGATGGCCCGCATCATCCTCAACGATCTCTTCGGTCGCGAGGTGCTGCCGGCCGGCCAACCTTGGATCAAGGCCTGAGCCGACCGCAGGGCAAAACAGGTCTGATTTCAAGAAGCCGGCGACCCTGTAGGGGCCGCCGGCTTTTTGTTGGGATGAAGGCTGGCGCTGGCGGAAGCGTGGCGGGTCGGGGACTGAAGAGCCGGTGGCGGTCAAGTGCTTCCCCTCCGGTCCGATAGGAGAGAAGCGACGATGTCTTCGCCCCGATTTCCCACCTCACGGGGTTCTGCCTTCTCACTGCAGTTGCTGCGCTGCGGCTGGCTTGCCGCTGTCGTTGTCATCTTGGCCGGTCTGGCTGCTCGCGGCGGGACTCCGCTCATGCCGGCTGCGCCGGACAAGGTGGTCGAGGTCGGCGTGCCCAACTATGTCGTGGTGGGCCCGGAGGCGCTCGGGCTGGCCGCTGCACCGGCCGGATTGAGCCGCCTGCCCGACGGGCGCCATGTCGCCTTCGCCCAGAGCCAGATTGCCATCGGCGATGGCACGCGCTGGGAGGTTTTCGAACAGGATCCCGCCGACACTTCCGGCGTGCTCGAGAGTCTCATGGTCGATCGCGAAGGGCGGCTCTTTGCCAGCATGGGCGATGCGGTCGGGGAGATCACGCTGCTCGACAACAACCGCTGGATCCGTCGGCAAGTGGCCGGTTTCGCCGTGTCGGCCACCAATCAGCATCCGGGCTTCGCGCAGGCCGTCGAGGCGGCGGGGACCTGGTACTGGTATGGCAACAGCGGCACGGTCGCCGCCTGGCGCGGGCAGTCGGGATTGGTGGCGGTGGGCGCCGTCAATGCCATCAGCCATGTCTTCGCGCTGGGCGGGAGGACGTATGTCAGCGAGGGCTCGAGCGGCCGGCTGTTTGCGATCACCGGCGATCAGCTCGTGCAGGTCGGCACTGAGCATACCAATACCGACGACGCGATCACCGGCACTGCCCCGTATGCGACGGATCGCCTGCTGGTGGCTACACTGGGTCACGGTCTCAAGGTCTTCGACGGGGAGCGCTTCACGCCGATCGCCCTGCCGGCGTTGCTCGATGGCAGCTGGCAACTGAACGACCTCTGCGCGCTTCCCGGGGACCACTACGCGGCCGCGGTGGAGTCCTTCGGCATCGTGTTCTTCGACGGGACCGGGCGGATCGTGCAGACACTGGACAGCGCCACCGACCACCGCCTCGCCCGGGTGCGCCATCTCCACCCCGAGCCGGACGGCGAGGTCTGGGCCGTCCTCGGGGCCGGCATCGCCCGGATCGAGTTTCCCTCGCCCGTGTCGCGGCTGGAGTCGCTGGTCGCGAAAGGATTCTCCTTCGCCCAGCCCTTCCGCCATCGCGGCCGGCTTTGGCTCCGGACCGATCGCACGGCCCAGCGCGGCGTCTACGACGAGAACGGCCGGCTGCTGCGTTTCGTCCCGGATTCTCCGAAAGGATACAACGTCCATGCGATGCTCGCCGATCCGGACGAGGGGCTGTTGTTTGCGGGGACGCGGGGCGGGTTGTTCGTGTACCGGAACGAGGCCTGGGAATTGGTCGTCTCCGGTCTGTCGCACATCCGCCTCTTCAAGCCGTTGCCCGGGCAGAATCGCTGGTTCTACACCGCCGACGGGGAGATCGGCTGGGTGCGCGCGGAGGGTGAACGGTTCCTGGCGGAGAGGTATCCGGAGCCGGCGTGTGGTCCCACCTTTGGCGGAGTCTGCGGACCGGACGGCACTGTCTGGGTCGAGATGGGGGCGGGGCGGTGCGGCCGGGTGGATCTCTCCGGCCCGGTGCCGCGTTTCGAGCTGCTGGGGCCGGCCGAGGGCCTCGACAACAGCTGGGTCCAGCTTGCCCGCCTCGGCGACGAGGTCCGGGTGATCGTCGCGGGCCGGCTGATGTGCTACGACGCGGCCGCCCGACGGTTCTCCCCTGATGCCGATTTCGAGCGGCGTCTCCCCGGGGTGGTTCCCGGGGTCAGCGGCCGCCCCTGTGACGACGCCTCCGGCCAGCTCTGGCTGACCGCGAGGAACACCATCCATCGCTTCGACCTTGCGGCGGATCCGCCGCGGGCGCTTCCCGCGCCCAATCTCCCCGGATTCGGCCCCTACTACTATTTTCCGCAGGCCGACGGCGTCGTGTGGATGCATCGCAGCGGCGATCTCGTGCGCTACGATCCTGCGGTGCCCCGGCCGGCTGCGCGCCCGCTGCGGGCCCTCATCACCCGTGTGCAACTGACGGCGGACAACCTGAGTGTTGCGCCCGTCCAGCACCGGCTTGAGCCGATCCGCTACGCCTCGAATTCCCTCGCGTTCCACTTTGTCGCCCCGGGGGCCCCGCTCGGCGCGCCGGTGGAGTTCGAGACCCGGCTGGACGGTGGCAGCCCGGAGTGGATTCCGGCCGGCCGCGGTGGCGCGGCTTTCTTCCCCCGGCTGAAGGAAGGCACCTATGTGCTGCATGTGCGTCCGCGTCAGGGCGAGGTCATCGGGGCGGAGGACTGGCTGGCGTTCACCGTGCTGCCGCCGTGGTATCGCACGACCGTCGCCTACGTCAGCTACGGGGTCGTCGCCGTGCTCGCGGCTGCGCTCCTCACCTGGGCCGGCGCCTATCTGCAGAAACGGGAGAAGCGGCGGCTCGCGCGGCTGGTCGAGGAGCGTACCGCCGCCCTCCAGACCGCCAACCGGCGTCTGGCCGAGCAGGTCGACGAGACCACGCGCGAGGCCCTGGCGCTGCAGGCCAGCGAGGAACGTTATCGCCGCCTCAGCGCCGAACTCGAGGAGCGCGTCCGGGCCCGGACCGACGAGCTCGAACGGCAGGTGGCGGACTCCGCCCGGCTCAACCAGGAGCTGCACCAGAGCCAGGCCGAACTCGGCGCCTCCGCTGCGCGGATGCAGGAGATGAACGCCCGCCTGGTCTCCGCCAACGCCGAGCTCGAGGCGTTCTCCTATTCGGTGTCGCACGACCTGCGGGCGCCGCTGCGCAACATCAGCGGCTTCATCGAGCTGTTGCTGCGCCGCCTGCGCGGCAAGGTCGACGCGGAGTGCGACCGGCAGCTGGGGATTGTCGTGGTCGAAGCGCATCGCCTGGGCATGTTGATCGACGATCTCCTCCAGTTTTCCCGGATCAGCCGGGTCGAGCTGCGGCGGCAATCCGTGGACCTCACCGCGTTGGTTCACGATTGCCGGTCCGAGCTGGCACACGAGATCGGTTCGCGTTCGATCGATTGGGCGCTGGGGCCGTTGCCGCTCGTGCGGGGCGACCGCAGCCTGCTCCGGCAGGTCGTCGCCAACCTCGTGGGCAACGCGGTCAAGTTCACGGCCCGGCAGGCGCAGGCCCGCATCGAGATCGGCTGCCTCGAGGTCGGGCGCCCCGGGGGGCGCACGACGTTCTTCGTGCGCGACAACGGCGCCGGGTTCGATCCGAAGTACACCGAGAAACTCTTCGGCGTCTTCCAGCGCCTGCATTCGGCCCGGGATTGCGAGGGGACCGGGATCGGTCTCGCCAACGTGAAGCGCGTGATCGAGCGCCACGGCGGCCGCGTCTGGGCCGAGGGCCGGCTCGGCGAGGGGGCCACGTTCTATTTCACCCTCGAGGTGGCGGAACCCGGGAAATAGGCGCGATGCGCCGCGGCGCGGTCCAATCGGGGGCCTGCAGAGAAAAAGCCGCCGGAGGCGGGGCCTCCGGCGGCGTGGAAACACAGAACCCTGATGCAAACGTCGGGTATGACGCAGAGCGACCGCCCCGGTTACTTCTTCTCGACCTTGGTCTCGTCGACCATGACGTAGCGGCGAACGCCCTCGCGCCAGAGCAGGACCAGCGTGCGCTTGCTCGCGGGCTTGGTGGTGAGGTCGACAGCCTGCTTCGCGTTCTCCACCGGCTGCTTGTTGATCTCGATGATAACGTCGCCGTCGCGCAGGCCGGCCTTGGCGGCGGCGCTGTCGGGATCGACATCGGTGATCAGCGCGCCCTTGAGGTCGCGGGGGAGGTCGAGCTGCTCGCGCAGTTGCTGGGTGATGTCGGAGACGGCGACGCCGTTGAGCGTGTCGTCTTCGTTGTTGCTGCGCTCGGGTTCGCTCTCGCCGCCGAGCTTCTTGTCGTCGCGCGGCTGCTCGCCGAGCTTGAGGGTGAAAGTCTGGGTCTTGTTGTCGCGTTTGACCTCGAGCTTGATTTCGGTGCCGGGCGCATGGCGGCCGACCATGAGGCGCAGGCGGCGGGCGTCGGCCACGCTCTCGCCATCGAGCTTCACGATCACGTCGCCCTGTTTGAGCCCGGCCTTCTCGCCGGCGCTGTCAGCCGAGGTGCCGGTCACGATCACACCCTCCTCGACGCCGAACTCCTTCTTCAGCTCGGGCGTGATGTCCTGGATGTTCACGCCGATGAAGCCGCGCTCGATCTTCCCCTTGGTGATGAGCTGCTCCATGACGGAGCGGGCGAGGTTCGAGGGGATGGCGAAGCCGAGGCCCATGAAGCCGCCGGTGCGGCTGTAGATCGCGGTGTTGATGCCCACGAGCCGTCCGTCGGCGTCGACGAGCGCACCGCCCGAGTTGCCGGGGTTGATGGCGGCGTCGGTCTGGATGAAGTCCTCGTAGTCCTCGATGCCGAGGCCGCCGCGGCCGGTGGCGCTGACGATGCCGGAGGTGACGGTCTGGCCGATGCCGAAGGGGTTGCCGATGGCGAGCACGGTGTCGCCGACCTCGAGCGCGTCGCTGTTGCCGAGCGGCATGGGCACGAGGTCCTTGGCGTCGATCTTGAGGACCGCGAGATCGGTCTTGGGGTCGCGCCCCACGATCTCGGCGACGAACTCCCGCTTGCCGGCGTCGAGGGCGACCTTCACCTCGTCGGCCCCGTCGACGACGTGGTTGTTGGTGAGAATGTAGCCGTCGGCGGAGACGACCACGCCCGAGCCGAGGCCCTGCTGTTTCATCTCCGGCTGGCGCTGCTGGCCGCGGCGGCGGCCGCTGTTGCCGTTGCCGCCCTCGTCGGGCAGCTGGTCGCCGAAGAAGCGGCGGAACATCGGGTCGTTGAAGAACGGCATCAGCTCCGGGTTCGGGCTCTTCACGGGCTTCGAGGAGAACACGTAGACGACGCTCGGGGCCGCCTTCTTCACGATCGGGGCGTAGCTGCGGGGGGCGGCGGCGTCGCGCTTCGCCGGGGTGGAGTCGATCTTCAGCTCGGGCATCGCGCGGTCCTTGCTTTCCTTCGCATCGGCGCGCAGCGGCGCGACGCAGAGCAGACCGGTGACGGCGGCCGCGCCGAACGCGGCCAAGAGGAGTGAACGGGGTGAAGTCTTCATGGCGTAGGGCATATGGTAGAAAATCGTGGCCTATGACACAACACCGGGGCCGGTTTGTTCCCTGCGGAGGCTGACAAACCCCTGACAATCTCCTGACCCGGTCCTGACGACTTTCCGTCTCCGGGATGCGATCATTGGGGCGATGAAAACGAATTCATTTTCCCGTGCTTTCGCCGCCGCGGTCGTCGCCGTGGGCGGACTCCTATTCCCCCTCTGTGGCGCGAAGACCGTGCCGGCGCCAACCGGGACCAGTTCCGGGCCGGTCGATCTGCGGATCGAGTTCGATCGCCCGGTGCTCCCCGCCGATGAGGTGCAGCGGACGATCGTCAAGATCGGGCTCTCGGGGTTCCGCCCGCAGCACGCGGCCGAGCGTCCTCCGGTGAACCTGGTGATCGTGCTCGACCGCTCCGGTTCGATGAGCGGTGACAAGATCCATCAGGCCCGGGAGGCCGCGGTGGAGGCGCTCCGGCGGCTCGACCCACGCGACGTGTTTTCGCTCGTGATCTACGACCACGAGGTCTCGACGCTGATCCCGCCGCAGGCGCCGACGGACGTCTCGTGGCTCGAGCGCCAGATCCGCGGCGTCACCTCGCGCGGCAACACAGCGCTCTTTGCCGGGGTGTCGCAGGGCGCCGCCGAGCTGCGCAAGAACCTCGAGCGGCGCGGCTTCGTCCATCGCGTGCTGCTGCTCTCCGACGGCATGGCCAACGTCGGCCCGAGCTCCACCGACGATCTCGGGCGGCTCGGCGCCGCGTTGCGCCGCGAGGGCATCGCCGTGACGACGGTCGGGCTCGGCGACGGCTTCAACGAGGACCTCATGACCGCGCTCGCCCAGCGCAGCGACGGAAACCACTACTACGTGGCCGAGAGCGGCGACCTGCCGGGGATCTTCACCAAGGAGCTCGGGGATGTGCTCAACGTCGTTGCGCAGCGCATCGAGGTCACCATCGAGTTTCCCGAAGGCGTTCGCGTGATCCGCTCGATCGGCCGCGAGGCCGACTGCCGTGGCCGGAATGTCACCTTCGGGCTCAACCAGCTCTACGGCGGGCAGGAGAAGTTCCTGCTTGTGGAGGTCGAGGCCCCGGCGGCGCAGGCCGAGGAGATCCGCACCTTGGCCCGGGCCCGGGCCAGCTACACCGATGCCGCCGGCAGCGAGCGGATCGACCTGAGCGCGGAGGGCCAAGTGCGTTACACCCGCGACGAGGAGATGGTTCGGCGTGAGGCGAACCGGAAGGTGCAGACCGAGTACGCGTACAACGCGCTCGCGGAGGCGAAGAGCCAGGCCATCGCGCTGGCCGACGCCGGCCGGCAGGCCGAAGCGGCCAAAGTGATGCGCGAGCGCAGCGCGGAGCTCGGCTCGATCGCGAAGTTCTATGCCAACGCCCCGATGCTGGAGGCCGCCACGAAGGCGGCGGCCGATGCCGAGGAGGTGCAGGCCGAGGGCATCGACAACCGGCGGCGCAAGGCGATGAGCGCCGAGCTCTATCGCACCACGAACCAACAGCATGAGTGAGGCGGGAGTCGGCCCCGGACGATGCATTCCCCGTCTCCCGTCCGCCTCCGGATCCAGTTACCGGAAACAATCCCTAACTTCCCTCGACCTCGCCCCGGCGATTCCTAATCTCGCCCTCCGATGATGCCCGCCCTCCGTCGAGTCTGGCTGCCCTGGCTGCTCCTCCTCGTGCCGACCCTGCTGATCGGCGCGGTGGCGTTGCGGCTGTTGTGGCTGGAGCAGCGGCGGATCGACGAAGCCGCCGTCGAGGTGCGGCAGCGCGCCGAGGCCGCCACGCGGGCCCGGGCGCAGGTGGCCGCCGACAACATCGAGCTGCTCGTCTCCGAGATCCGCGACGGCCTGATGCGCGAGCTCGCCGAGACCCCGGAGGGGGACCTGGAGGCATTGCTCGCCAACTGGCCGCGCACGAACCCGTTCGTGGCGGAGACGTTCCTCTGGCGACCCGACCGGGCCGCGCTGGCCTGGCCGCCGGCGGACAACGCGGAGCACCGCAGTTTCCGCCAGCGCCACGCCGTGCTCTTCGGCGCTGGGGAGGGTTCGTTTGCGAGCACACTGCTGGACCAGTCGTCGGCGGCACAGTGGCAGGCGAAACTGGAGCCTGCTCCGGTCTCGCAAACCCAGGCCGCGCCCGAGGATTTCACCTACAACACCAGGGTCGCGACGAACCAGGCCGCGCGCCTCGACGTGCAGAAGTCGGCCCGCAGCTCCGCGGCGGCGGCGAAGAGCATGGCGAATCTCGACGAGGCCCGCCGAGCCGCGCAGCCCGAGCGCATCGGGGGGGCGAGCGAGGCACTGGCGAAAGTCCGAAGCGACGCCGAGCTGCGACAGATCGAGTTGGAAAAGGCCTGGTCCGACGATGCGACGAAGATGAAGCGCGAAATGGCGGCGCAGGCAAACCGGGCGGCGGAGCGTTCGAAGATGACAGCGGAGCGCCGGCCGCAAGCGCCCGCTCCAGCTTCGGTGGTCCAATCCCAGTCCGGTTTGAGGATGCGCGACGCCGAGGAGAGCAAGGAGGCCGCTCGGCGGGCTGCAGAGTCGGAGGCGGTTGCGGCGCATGATCGTGCGGCGCATGATCGATATGCGGAGAGGGCGATGTCCGACGCTGAGAAACGTCGGGAGGAGGAGTTGGCCAAGGCCAACGAGGCGAGTGCGCGTTTTGCGCGGGTCCGGATCGAACCGGTTGGCGATGCCCTGGAGACGGTGACTCCGTCGCCGGCCCCGGGAACGGAGCCTGCTGCCGAGGCCCCGAAGTCCGCGGCGAGCGCCGGCGCCGCCGCCAGTTCAGCCCAGGCACGATTCCAACCTCCGGGGGCAGCCGCGCCGGAGATGCCGAAGCGCAACGGCAACGGCCATGTCGCGCCGCTGCTGATGGATGCCGCGGCGGTGCCGTGGAGCGAGCCGGTCAGCGGCTGGCTCGGCCGCACAGTGAACGGCTCCGTGTATTTCCTCGGCTGGTGGCAGCCGGCGGGCGGCGGTGCGGTGCGAGGTGTCGAGCTCAACCTGCCGGCGGTGCTCGAGCGCGTGCAGGCGCTGGTGCCCGGCCGCACCGACGACGGCGAGCGCTTTGCTGTGCGCGGACCGGGGGAGTCCAGTGCGGATGCCAACGTGCGGATCCCCCTCTCGACCACGTTGCCCGGTTGGACGTTGGTGGGGTGGACAGGGGGGGCGGGCCGGATCGAATCGCTTGATACCGGCGGCGGGTTCTTCGTCGTGGCGGCGTTGCTGGTCGGCGCCTTCGTGGCGGCAATCGTTGCCGGCGGCTCGATTTTCTTCCGGCAGGCGGCGACCGCGGCGCGCGAGGCGGCGCTGAAGACCTCGTTCGTCTCGAACGTGTCGCACGAGATGAAGACCCCGCTCACGACGATCCGCATGTACGCCGAGATGCTCGCCGACGACCGCGTGTCCGACCCGGCGAGGCGCTCGCGCTATTTCGCGACGATCGGGCGGGAGACCTCGCGGCTCACGCGCCTGGTCAACAACGTCCTCGACTTCGGGCGCCTCGAGGCCGGACGGAAGGAATACCGGCCCGAGGCGATCCCGCTCGGCGCTTGGCTGGCTCGGATCGTGGAGGTGCATGCCCCGCGCGCGGCGGAGGCGGGTGTCCGGGTGGTGGCGACGACGCCCGCGGTGGGCGCCGCGGTGCGTTGCGATCCCGACTCGCTCGACCAGATGGCGCTCAATCTCATCGACAATGCCGTGAAGTACGCGGCGGCGGGCGGACTCGTCGAGCTCCATGCCGACCCGGTTCCCGGCGGCTGGGCGCTGGTCGTGGCCGACCGCGGCCCGGGGGTGCCCGCGGCGCACCGCGAGCGGATCTTCGAGCGCTTCCACCGCGTGGACGAGTCGCTCACGGCGAAGACGCAGGGCGCCGGCCTGGGCCTCACGATCGCGCGCCGCCTCGCCCGCGACCAGGGCGGCGACCTCGTCTGTCGCGAGCGCGAGGGCGGCGGCGCGGCCTTTGTGCTCACCTTGCCCGCGGCGAATCCTGCGACGGCCGGAAGCGGCGCAACCACCTGATCCCTTACTCCTTCATTCGCTCACTCCCTTCCGCATGAAAGCCCGCATCCTTATCGCCGAAGACGACAACGACATCCGCCAGGGCCTGTGCGACCTGCTGGAGGGCGAAGGCTATGCCGTGGTGCCGGCGGGCGACGGTCTGCAGGCGCTGAAGCTGGCGGCGCAGGAGAAGGTCGATCTCTACGTGCTCGACATCATGATGCCAGGGAAGAACGGCTACGACGTGTGCCGCGAGCTCCGCCGGCGCGACCAGCGCACGCCAGTGCTGTTTCTTTCCGCGAAAGGCGAGGAGATCGACAAGGTCGTGGGCCTGGAACTCGGAGCCGACGACTATGTGACGAAGCCGTTCGGTGTGCACGAGCTGCTCGCTCGCGTCGGCGCGCTCCTGCGCCGGGCGAAGCGCGGAGCGGCGGAGGCGGCGGCCTCGACCTTCGGCGACACGCTGAAGTTCGGCGAGGCGCTCGTGAACCGGAAGACGTTCACCGTGAAGCTCCACGGCGCCGAGGCGCCGCTCACGCCGCGGGAGATGAAGCTGCTGGAGGCGTTCGCGGCGAAGCCCGGCGAGGCGCTCACCCGCGACCAGCTGCTCAACGCCGCGTGGGGAATCGAGTATCTGGGGACAACGCGCACGCTCGACCAGCATGTCGCCCAGCTGCGCAAGAAGATCGAGGCCGATCCCGAGGAACCGCGCGTGCTGGTGACGGTGCATGGGGTCGGGTACCGGTTCGCGCGGTAGGGGGGGCGGGATTCCGTCTCTTGGCTTCTGCGGTGTGCCCCCGCGGCGCTGGTGCATCACCGGTCCCCGGGCCCTTCGCACTGGACCCCCGACGAGTCGGGTAGGCCGGGCGCGATTGGCTCGGGCTGGCCTGCCCCGGGTCTCCCGGACGGGAGCCCCGTCACTCCTCGACGACGTAGATCGCGACGCCGGTCGCCGTCTTGTCGTGGATCGGCACGGCGACCCCGGTCCCGAATGCGGTGACGCTCGAGTGAGGGCCGCTGGCCGTGACGACGTTGGTGGAGAGTGCACCGGCCTCCTGGCTGCCGGTTTCGCGCAGCAAGACGCCATTGGCGCCGAGCTTGGCGGCCTCCTCCTTCAGGCGGGCCACGGCTTTGTCCATCTTCCCCTGGTCCGATACGGCCCAGGAGTTCTTGCTCGAGGTGTTCAGCAGGGCGATCTCCTCGAAACTTTTCGGGGCGTGCAGGTAGATCTTCACCTGATCGGGCGAGCGCGGCGCGCGCGGGGAGCCGACCACTACCTGCGAGGTGGAGTTGCAGCCCGTGACGAGGGACGCCGCGAGCAACAGCAGAGGGAGGAACAGTGTCTTCATGGGTGAGTTGTTGTGCCGGCGGATGAGGACGCCGCAGTGTGTGGCGTTGTTCGTGATCTCGAAGAGATCCTGGTCATTCGCTGGCGGCGGCGGAGGTTATGGCGAAGGGATGGCCCGTCAGTTGGGACAGTGCGAGCGGTCGAAACGCGATGTCGGTGGCCGGAAACCCGGTGGGACAGGAGAGGGGCGATGGCGGACCGGGGAGGCCGGCATGGCGCGCCGTTGCCGGCTCGTCACGGGCCAGTCCCTTGACAGGGCGACACGCGGCCGCTACTTCGGTGCCCCCGATGGACGCCGTGCTCACCCAACCGGTCCTCGTGCTCAACCGCCTCTGGCAGGCGGTGAACGTCATCGCTGCGCGCCACGCCTTCATGCTGCTGGCCCGCGAGCACGCGCAGGTGGTGCACCGCGACGAGGCGATCGACGACTTCCGCGTCTTCTCGTTGATGGACTGGGTCGACTTCTCGCGGAGCAATCCGCCGCTCGAGGATGGCGAGGGGGTGCGGACGGTGCGCCAGCAGATCCGCCTGCCGCGGGTGATCCTGCTGACGGTGTTCGACAAGATGCCGTGCAAGGAACTGAAGCTCACCCGCAACAACGTCTTCGAGCGCGACAAGAACCGCTGCCAGTACTGCGGGCGCGTCTTCAGCCGGGAGGAACTCAACCTCGACCACGTGATCCCGCGCCAGTTCGGCGGGAAGACGACTTGGGAGAACATCGTGTGCTCCTGCATCGCCTGCAATTCGCACAAGGCCAACCGGCTGCCGCACGAGGCGCACCTGCGCCTGATCCGCAAACCGTCGCGTCCGAAGTGGCGCCCGATCATCTCGACGATGCTCGACCGGCAGCCGCATCACCCGACCTGGCGGCATTTCATCGACGTCGCCTACTGGAACGTGGAGCTGGAAGAGGGCTGAGGATTCCGGATTGCGGATTGGCCCGAGGACCGGGCGCGGGGTGGCCCGTGTCGGACGTTTTGCGACCGATGGGAATGAGAAACCGTAGAACGATGGGACGGGAGCGAACGGTGGAGATCCGAGGGGCGCTCGGTTCGCCATTCCGCAATCGGCATTCCTCGATCCGCAATCGTCACAGTGCGCCGCCGGGTTGGCGCGCTTCATCGGCGAGATTCACCCCCTGGAGCAGGAGGGCCTGTTCCTGCAGCGCGATGAACCAGGGCATGAGCAGCGCGACGATGAACTGCGAGAGCAGCAGGTCGACGAGTACCCGGCCCCAGGTTGCGCCCAGGGCGACGTCGGTCCCGAGGAGGAGCGGCTGGGCGAAAAACAGCACGAGGTTGGCGACCAGCGCCCCGATGATCGGCGGGGCCGCGCCCTCGCGTGGCAGGCGCGAACGGACGGCGTGCCAGCACGTGAAGAGCAAGCCCAGCAACACGGCCGAGGAGCCGAAGGGGACGGGCCGGCCGGCGTCGACCACCAGGCCGCTGAGGAAGACGGCGATGAGGCCGGGCCCGAAGCGCAGGCGCAGACCGGCGAGCGGGAGGCAGGCGCCGAAGAGAAACGCGGACACCGGGAAGTGCGCGAGGTAGTGGTTGAACTGCCCGCCGAGGAAGACGTGGAGGGCGTTGGCCAACACGACGACGATCCAGCGCGGGTCCATGGGGCGGGGCGGCTCCTATTCCGTCTCCGGGTTGAGGGAGACGAGCACGGCGACCTCGTGCAGCTCGTTGAGGCGCGGGTCGAGCAGGACGGTGCCGCTCTTGAAGAGCCCGTTGGTGTCGAGCTCCAGATTCTGGACATGCCCGATCACGATGCCGGCGGGGAAGACGCCGCCGCGCCCGGCGGTGACGATGCGCTTGGGCGCCTCGGCGCTGGCGTAGACATCGAGCGGGACGAACTCCACCGAACCGCGGGCCTGGGCGAAGGGCGGATTGGGGCCGCCCTGGAAGCTGAAGGGGCGCGAGTCGCCGTCGACCATCGCGGCGATGCGCAGGGTCGGGCTGCTCACGAGGTCGACGACCGAGGTGTAGGCGTGCACCTCGGCCCCCCGGCCGACGACCCCGCCGGTGAAGATCACCGGCGCGCCGACGACGATGCCGGCGTTGCGGCCCTTGCGGATGACGAGCCGCTGCGACCAGGTGGAGAAATCGCGCCGGACGACGCGCGCGATCTCGGTGCGGTACTCCGGATTGGAGGGGAGGTGGAGGACGTCCTCGAGGCGGTGGACCTCCTCGCGCAGGGTGTCGTTCTCCTGGATGCGGACCTCGTAGCTGGCGTTGAGGTTGGCGAGGTCGCGGGCGGTCTGGAGCAGCTCGTTGGTGGTGCGGGTGCGCATCGACCAGTACTGCTGGAGGGCGCGGGCGTAGGAGGCCGCGAAATCGGCCGGGGCGCCGAACTCGAAGAGGCTCACGCGGGCGAGCCGCTTGAGCGCGACCGGGGCGAGCAGCCAGAGCAGGACGACGAGCGCGAGGACGGCGAAGGGCCGTTGGCGGATGAATTGCAGGGGCGACACGGCGG